>JBCDFB010000143.1:0-7571 GCA_039178655.1 Pseudomonadota bacterium
CGACCAAGCGCCGGACGCATTGTGAATATCAAGACTTGTCTGCGCCGCCTCGATCGGGGCGAAACCGTAGTGGTCATCCAGCGGATGAAACAGTGTCAGATGGAGGATCGGCGGCACCCGCCCCTCCTGCCGAAACTCCGCAGTGCGACCGCCCGCTGTGTATTGGAATGCCTGCGGCCACCCGTCCGGCCCCGGCACCACTTTCATCCTGTCCGGCCTAAGCGCAAACAGCTCCCGCGGCTGATCGCGAAGCGTCACGGCCTCCACATACGCGTTGCCGGCAACCAAAAGATGCCCGTAAAGCGCCTCCAGCAGCGCTGCGCCGGACTGGGCAGGGTTCGGCCGCTTCAGAAGCGCTAAAACCGGGTGGCTCTCAACCTCCACGCTGCCATCGTAAAGGAGCCAAGGCGCACTTGCCGCCGCCTCCGCAATCATCCGAACGCACCGGAAGACCACAGGGTTCTTGCCAAAGCCTTCCCGCGCCAAAGACGCGTAGTCGCGCGGCGTCCAAACGGGGCGGCCCAGCGTCTGGAGCTCCATCAGCCGCCCCACCCGGGAGGCCTTTTCTTCCTTGCGAAAGATGCCCATCACGCTCCTTCCCGCCGGGTCGCCGGCGTGCCCGGCACCCGCTGCGCCAAGCTCAAAAGAAAAAGGGGCCCGCGAAGGCCCCACACTCGATCCAATCTTTGGCGCCATCACGAAAAGCGCCTCACCCGCGGCGTAGCCTCAGCCCGCTTATCCAGCATCAGCGCGCTCACCGCCCACACCAGCGCATCAATCCTGTCGGGCGAAACTCCACCGCTCGTGCCACTCGACACGAAGTTGCACATTTGATCCTCAAGGGCGGGGAAGACGCCCACATGCCGCACCCGCCCCTGCGCATAAAGGAGCGCCACCGGTTCCGCGCGCGTCCACTTTCCCCGGCTCGCCCGAACCGCCGTCACCGGCACCGTCGGATCCGCCTCGCCAATCACAGTGGCAACCATCTCGCCACCCTGGTTAACTTCAGCAATCAACGCGTCTGCATGCTCGTGGTGGTAGAGCGCGACGGCCCGTTCCGCCCACGCCCGCGGCGTCGCCCGCTCGAGCGTTGCATCACACAATACATGTGCCACACCGTCTGTGCTCAGCCCCACGGCGACAATCCCGCAGGCGGCTGCTCTCGCGCCACTCGTCGCAGGCGGATCCACGGCGATCACCACGCGCACAAACTCGGGCCGCGCCGTCACGCGGTGCGCTTCAATGTCTGCCCGCTTAAACAGTGCATCTTCGCTGTCTTCGATCAGCTCTCCGTCCAACTCCTGCCGGCCGAGCCGGGTGCCCCCGTACTTGTCGACAATCGTCTGTAAAAATCCCGCTGCAAGATTTGCCGCGTTGTCCCGCGTCTTCGTCACCGTCACCGCGGTGGAAGGATCCGCCATCAACGCCTTCAACAGCGGCACTGGCCGCGGCGTCGTTGTCACCATTTGCCGCGGTCGGTCGCCCAGACGCAGCCCGAATTGGAGCATGTCCCATACGGCCTCACCGCTCGGCCACTTGCCGACCTCATCGCTCCATGCAGCACCGAACTGCGGTCCCCGAAGGCTCTCCGGATCAGCAGCAGAAAAAAGCTGTCCAACCGCACCATTGGGCCATTCAAGGCGCTTTCGTGAGGCCTGAAACGTTGGCCGGTCGGCCGGCAGACCCACAGCGCGAAGGCCGGAAACACCCTCCACCATCACTTCACGCGCATCGGCGAACGTCTCACCCACCAACGCGATCCTTCCTGTCGGCGTTGACGCAAACGGGGCACGCCCCAGCGCCATCCCATGGGCCCACTCAGCCCCGGCGCGCGTCTTGCCCGCGCCGCGGCCCCCAAGCATCAGCCAAGTGAGCCATTTGGTTTTCGGCGGGAGTTGATCAGCACGCGCCCAGACCGACCAGTCGGCCAAAAGCGCTTCCGCTTCCGCAGCCGAGACACTTGCAAGGAACTGCGCGATCTGCCCGCTCTTGGCGCACGCCACCAAAGCCCGTTTCAAGTTCCATGCGGTGGTCGCGCGCTTGCGCGGTGCGCTCATGCGGCTTCCGGTGGTCGGACCGGCCCGCCCGTCTTCAACTTCCGCAAGCGTTCAGCAAGTTCCGTGCGCAACGCCTCCACATCCGTAGACCTTTCCTCGCCAGTGCTGCCGATACGGCGCTCCATGCCAATCAGTGTCTCTAGCGTTTTGGCAAGTCCTCCAAGATGCTTGGTCTCATCCACAGGAGGCTCGCCAGCCACATGCTGCGCGAGGCGCGTTTCAATCTCTTCAAGTTGCTTGCCGAATACTTCAAACAAGCGTTCCACGAGCCCACTGCGTGAACCCGGACCTTCCGAAAGGTCAACCATCGGTCCTCCAAAAAGAAAAAAGGCGCGACGTGTCCCCCACGCGCGCCTACCCTATCGACCGTGCTGACCCCTCAAGCGCGCCGCCCGCTCACGCTGCAAGACGCTGAGCGAATAAACACGCGCCTATGCCGTTTAGCCGGCCCACCACACGTCCAGCCTGACTTACCAGACGACATGCCATCGTGGTCGTGCACCGGCCAGGATGGACAATTGTGACGAGCTCGAAACGACACGCGCAGAAAGCAATCATGATCAGGACCGGGAAAGACCCGATCCACGGTTGCATCATGACGCTTTGGTGTGGGGAATACAGTCTCTTGACTGAAGGCGTAAAGTGATAACGCGTTTTGTTGCGCCTTACCCACTTCTCCGACGATGCACAACTTATGTCAGAGAGCCGTTACGGTGTCAACCATAAATTTAGTCGACGGCAACTTTCTCGTCACTAAACGGCCAATCGACAATGAAATGCTCGTACTCTTCCACCGCAACGCCGACCTCAGAGATAACCCGTCCGCGCACCGAAATACCCGCATCGTGAACCGTCTGGACATCGCCGGACACCAGAGGATGCCACCACGCGAGCGGTTTTCCCTCCGCCACCAACCTGTAGGCACAAGTGGGCGGCAACCAGGTGATCGAGCGCACCTTCTGAGGAGTCAGTTGCACGCAGTCCGGGACAATATCGAAGCGGTTCGCATAGTCGCCGCAGCGACAGCTGCCGGCATCGAGCAAACTGCAGGCAAGGTTGGTGAATACGATCTCGCCCGTGTCCCAATCCTCCAGCTTGTTGAGGCAGCATCGCCCGCACCCGTCGCAGAGGCTTTCCCACTCCTCCTGCGACATCTCGTCGAGGGATTTGGAGGCCCAGAACGGCTCAACCACGCTCGCTGGGCTCCAAAAAGGTCCGCCCTTGCGGATCCTCGACGGTAATCACCCATAAATCGCTGTCGAACGAAATTTCCCGTTCCAGGCGGTCCACCACCGCAGCCGGCGGCGCACTCTCCATAATTCGCTCAAACCTGCGCGCAGGCTGCGCCGGTGCAGGACCATAAAGATCAGTCCCGCTCCGGTGCAAAATCTCTATGAAGATGGTGCCCGCGCTCGCGTCGCCGCGCCGGGAAATTGCCGCAAAGGCACCCGAAGCGCTGCACCGACGCACATAGGCGGCGGCCCAAATGCCTGCCTTTATTCTCGGCTCGGAGCCATAAGCGGTGAGGCCTTCCATCGCCCGCACATGGGTCTACCGCGGCGGCTGAGCAAGCGCCTCCAACACCTGCGGCGTCATGCCTTGTTCGGGGAGCCCGTTGTCCTTCGCAAACTGGCTGAGCGCAGCGCGGCTCTTTGGCCCCATAACCCCATCAACGCTCAAAGGCCCGTAGCCATGGGTGTTCAATGCACGTTGTATGTCGTGAGCGCTCACCACAGGCAACGGCGCGGCAACAACCTGCACCGGCTCCGCAGTGACCGCCCGCGCCTCGTCCTCAAGTGCACCTGCAGGGCTCACCGCGGTTTGCTGCGCCTCACCCCCTCCATCGCCTGAAAGCGAGGCCAGCAAGCCCAAAGTGGGTTCGCCCGACAGACGCATCCCGGCGAACGCTTCGTACTTTCGGATTGCTGCGCTGGTCTGTGCGCCCAACACACCATCAAGCGCACCATCGTAGTATCCTTTGTCGAAAAGCGCGCGCTGGACTTTCTCCACCAACGGGTCGCTTTCGGTTGCAACGGCGCGCATTGGCGCATGGCTCGCAACAATCGGCGCATCAGTACGCTCTTCAGTCGCGGTGCTTGCAAAGAGCGGTGCAGGATGTTGCTCGCTCTGGTCCCACAGCGCATTGGAAACAATTGCAACAATCGCCAACGCACCCAGAGGGATCGCCAGCGTGCGCACGGGACGCCGCGCAACGCGCCTGCGGCTCCTGCGCACAAAACGGCCAACGTCCGCCGCCCAATCCTCGATGGGCAGCTTCTCGATCCATGCAGAGATACTCACAACCAACGCCTCCACGACGCGGTGAGCATCCTGTGAAGCCATGAAGATGCGGTTAAATCGCTCTCAATATTCGCACTCCAATCCAACTATGAAGAGCACAAAGAAGCTTAAGCCTGCCCCACTATGCTGCCCGAGATGCAGCAATGGAGCCTGCTCAAGAAATGAAATTGATCATCAAGCTTGCCATCCTGGCAATCGCACTGACGCTTCTGGTGCCGGCCATCAGCCCAGGATCCTCGTTGGGCAGCATTTTGTCTGCAGCGTTGGAAGACGCGCGCACGTTCTGTGATCGCCAAGCCGAAGCCTGCCAACAGGGCGCCGCCGTTGCCCGTCAGACCGCTCAAGCGCTGGCCGATGTCGTCTCCTCGCTCACCGACACCGGCGGAGCGAGCGGCAATCTCACAGCCGATGACCGCGCCCTTGCGCCGGGCACACCGCCCGATCAGCCTGAAGCGCTGCAGCAACAGCCGGCCATCGCAACCCACAACATGCCGAACGAGCCTTGACTTTGGCGGCCTGCGCGGCGACCCAGCGCCATGGCCGATGACCGCTTGCCGGAAAAAGCGTTCCCAGTGTCCTGGGACCAACTGCACCGAGACTGCCGCGCCCTGGCATGGCGTCTCAACGGTGAAGGTCCGTTTGAGGCTCTGGTGTGCATCACTCGCGGCGGTCTCGTCCCCTCCGCAATTGTCGCTCGCGAACTGGGCGTGCGCGTAATCGACACCGTCTGCATCGTCTCCTACGGCGAATTCAAGCAGATGGACACGCTCAATGTCTTGAAGGACGTAGACGCCTCACTGCGCGCTATGGACCCGGCAAAGCTCCTGGTCGTGGACGATCTCGTCGACACTGGCAAAACGGCACAGCTCGTCCGTCAAAAGCTTCCTGGCGTGCATGTGGCGACGGTATACGCCAAGCCCAAAGGTCGCCCGCAGGTGGATACTTACGTGACAGAAGTGAGCCAGGACACGTGGATCTATTTCCCGTGGGACCTTGGCTACTCCTTCCAGCCCCCCATTCGTGGCCCCTACTAACCGCTTGGTGCAGGCTCAACCGCGGCTTGGGAATCGCCATCGAGACCGGCGCGCTGTTTGCGCCGGCGCCGACTTCTCTTCCCGGGTCCGGGCGGGGGATTAACAGGCCTCTCACACTCAATAATCCGCAGCGAGCGGCCGTCGAAGGCGATCCCAATGTCGCCAGCCTTCAGCCGCAACGCCGCATCCCCGAATACTTCTTTGCGCCATCCTGAAAGGGCCGGCGCGTCGCCGCCGGCGACGATGGTCTCCAGATCCTCCACAGTGGCCAGAACCCGCGGTGCCACGCCGTGCGCCTCGGCAGAGAGCTTCAAAAGCACCTTCATGAGCTCAACGGCGGAGGATGCGCCCTCAATGCTCGCTTTCTTTTTCGGCAGCCGCGGCAACTCCTCCGGCGGTCGCGACAGCACCTTTTGAACCGTCTCCACAACGGCATTGCCGAGCCGCGACCGGTCAAATCCCCTTCCCGCCGCGCGCAACTTGCCGAGTGCCGCTGCGGAGGCCGGCCGCTGTTGGGCAATTTCGTAGATGAGATCATCCTTCATCACGCGGTTGCGCGGCACGTCTCGCTCCCGCGCCTCGCGCTCTCGCAGTGCCGCCAATTCCTGCAAAACGGCAAGTTCCACTGGTTGGCGTGCCCGCCCCTTCAGCCGCTTCCAAGCATCTTCCGGCTTAATGTCATACGTGTCTGGCGAGGCAAGGATCGCCATTTCCTGGGCAACCCAACCCTCGCGACCCTTGGCCGACAGCGTATCGCGCAAATGCCCGTAAACATCGCGAAGATGTGTGACATCGGCGAGCGCGTAAGCCAGTTGCGCCTCGCTCAGCGGCCGCTCGGCCCAGTTGGTGAAACGGGACGACTTATCGACCGTCGCACCGGTCACCTTCTGAACGATTTGATCGTACGCGATGCTCTCGCCGAAGCCGCACACCATCGCGGCCACCTGGGTATCGAAGATCGGTGAGGGCACGGCCCCGGACAGGTGATGGAAGATCTCAATATCTTGTCGGGCCGCATGAAAAACCTTCATCACGCTGGCATCCGCAAACAAGGCAAACAGCGGCTCCAGCGACAAACCCTCCGCCAAGGGGTCGATGATTGCAGCGTCATCCTCGGACGCGATCTGCACCAGACAAAGCTTGGGCCAGAACGTCGTTTCCCGCATGAACTCTGTGTCCACGGTGACGTATGGCGCCGCGCTCAGCCGCGCGCAAAACGCCTCCAGGGCAGCAGTCTCGGTAACAATATCCATTTCGCTCAGACCGGCGGTTTCTGCGGTGCGGAAAACACGTCCGCGTCTTCCATGGGCTGCGAAGGGAAGCCGGCAAGAGAGCCGAAGTGCTCCTTATCGCGCGTGATCTCCACCTCACTGGTGGCAAAGGCGGTCAGAAGCTCGGCGATGGAGCGCAGCGCGTGCATGTGAATGCGCTCATAGCCATGCGACCCGTCGATCCCGAAAGCGACCAACGCGGTGCGCACATCGTATCCGGCCTGCAGTGCGGCCGCACTGTCAGAGCGATAATACCGAAAGATGTCCTTCTGGTATCGAATGTCATTGGCCTCGCAAAGCTTGGCCAGCTTCTGCGTCAAATGGAAATCAAACGGACCAGACTGATCAGCCATCGCAAGGGTGACGCCGAACTCCGAACTGGCCTGGCCTGGGGCCGTCGTGCCGTTGTCCACTGTCACCATCGATGCAATATCGTCAGTTAGAACAGATGCGCCGCCGATCCCCACCTCCTCCGAAATCGAAAAAATTGCGAACAAGTCCACTGGCAAATCAGCTTTTTGCCGGATCAGCGCTTCAAGGGTCGCAAACAGTATGGCGACGCCCGCTTTATCGTCCAAATGCCGCGAGACGATGAAATCGTTGTCAATGAACTCCGGCTGCGGATCGATTGCCACCAAATCGCCGATGGCAAAACCGAGCCGGGCCAGATCGGCGGAACCCTTGACCAGCGCGTCCACCCGCATCTCCACATGGTCCCATGCGACCGGCTGGCTATCAATTTCCTCATTGAAGGTGTGCCCGCTGGCCTTCAGCGGCAGGATCGTGCCCCGGTAAGCGCCCTTATCGGTGAACACGGTGGCTCGAGCGCCCTCGGCAAACCGCGATGACCAGGTGCCGACGGGCACAAGCTCCAGCCGCCCGTTTTCCTTCAACATCTTCACCTGTGC
>JBCDFB010000144.1:0-7532 GCA_039178655.1 Pseudomonadota bacterium
CGCAACGCAGCCAGCGTGCAGCGCCGCCTCGTCCTTCGGATTGATCAATGATCGCCTTGCACGGACGAAACCTTCGTCGAATATGTATTGGCATGTCCTTCCTCAGATTTCGGGGCGCGCAGAGCGATCTTTGACCAACGCAGAGCACGCCAGTCATGAGGGCGTGGCCTAGAGCTGCTCTGGTCTGGCGCGCTCATACCCGTCTGATGCTACGGCGAGATGCCGGGGCGCGCGGCCCCGGCGCGATGGGTCAGGACGCCGGGCAGTCGATGCCGATTTCGCTGGGCGAAATGACGGCTTCGTTGCGCGTGACACGGGCGCACGCCTCGTGCACGACCACGGGCATTGCACGATCGCGGGCCTCATCGCCGAATGCCGGGGCGAAGGTTGCACCGCGGTTCTTGGCATAGTCCTTCAGCGCCTGCGCATCCATCACATGCTCTTGCCACACCTTGTCCATGGTGTCGTAGACCTCCTGCGGGGCGCCTGCTGGAATGAAGATGCCGAAATAATGGGGTGCGGTCTCCATCTGCATGAACTCTGTGATGGGCGGGATGGGGTCGATCCCTTCGATCTCCAGCGGCTGGGAGGAAAGGGCAACAAGCGGGCGCAGTTTGCCGGCACGGATCAGTTCTGCCTGTTCAGAGGCAAGCTGCGTCGTCGCCATCGCCTCGCCGGATGCCGCGGCAAGGACGGCCGGGTTACCGCCGTCATAGGCGATCATTTGGGCGTTGGCGCCGTCACCGGCCGATTCGCGGATCGCCGCCAGGGCCATCCCGCCGGACGAGTTGACGCCAGCGGTCGCCACGGTCACCCGCTCACCGGTTTTCATGGCCTCCAGCAGCGAGGCGAAATCATCAAAGTCGCTGTCCGGGTTGACCGAGACGACCGGGACGTTCGCGATGTGGAGGTAGATGCGGTAGTCGTCGATGTCGGTGTCTTCGATAAGGCCGGTCACCGCGTAGGTGGCGTTGTTGGCGATGGCATTCGCCGTCCACGTGTAGCCGTCACGCGGAGCATCCAGGGCAGCCTTGGTGCCGATGGACCCCGACGCGCCGGGCTGGTTCACGATGACGATGGACTGGCCAAGCGCTTCTTCCAGAATTGGCGCAACCACGCGGGTGACCTGGTCGGTGGAGCCGCCGGCGGACCATGGCACGATAATGTTGATGGGCTTGTCAGGCTGCCAGTCGGCCGCGAGGGCCGGTGTGGCCATGAGCAGTGCGGCGGTTGCCGCGAGGACGGTTTTCATCAGGTTTGCCTCCCTTGGCTGTGGCGGCGGGGTGTTTCTGAGCTGGCCCCTGCCGCGAGAATCGTCACGCCATGCCGTGGACCGACAGGACATTTGTCATGCGCCGCGCGGCCTCGTCCGGGTCGCGCAGAATGCGGGCTTTGTCGGCAAGGCGAAAAAGCTCTGCAAGGTGGAGGGCCGAGCGCGCCGACTGCTGCCCGCCAACCATGGTGAAGTGGTCTTGCAGACCGTTGAGGTAGGCGATGAAGACCACGCCGGTTTTGTAAAAGCGGGTCGGTTCGCCGAAGATGTGGCGCGACAGCGGGACGGTGGGCGCCAGGATGTCAAAGAAGCGGTTGTCCGACCCCTCCGCCAGCGCCCCAAGGGCAGCGGAGGCCGCCGGCGCGATGGCGTCGAATATGCCAAGGAGCGCGTCGGAGTGTCCCTCTTCGTCGCCCGCGATGAGTTCGGCGTAATTAAAGTCATCGCCGGTATACATGCGCACCGTGGCCGGTAGCTTCCGGCGCATGGCCACTTCCTTCTCCTTTGACAGGAGAGAGATCTTGATGCCGTCAACCTTGTCCGCATGGGCGGCAATGACGTCCAGGCACGTCTCCATTGCCATGTGGTGGTCGTTCGACCCCCAGTAACCCTCAAGCGCTGGGTCGAACATTTCGCCCAGCCAGTGGATGATGACGGGCGCAGACACCTGGGAGAGGATGCGGTTGTAGACGGTGACATAGTCACCGGGGCCATGGGCGGCTTTGGCAAGGGCGCGGCTTGCCATCAGGATCACTTGTCCGCCTTCTCCTTCCACGAAGGAGACCTGTTCCTCGTAGGCGCGGATCACGTCATCGATGGTGACCCCTGGGCCGGGCATCAGGTGGTCGGTGCCGGCGCCGCAGGCTATGCGCACCTGATGGGGCGCGCGGGCGCGGCCGGCGGCAAGGGCCCGGCGGATGAGTTCCTGAGCTTCAGGATAGGCAAGGCCCATCCCGCGCTGGGCAGTGTCCATCGCCTCAGCAACGCCGAGGCCCAGGTCCCAAAGATACTCACGAAACGCGATGGTCCGATCCCAGTCGATGGCAGGTTCAAGCCACGGGTCGGCGTCGGCGTAGGGGTCTGCGACGACGTGGGCGGCGGCGAGGGCGTGGCGGTTGAAGTGATGGGGCCCGCGGGTGAGTTCGGAGAAATCCAGCGGCTCGCCGGTGGTGTAGGCCTCCATGGTGCGCGAAGGCGTCGGCAGGTTCAGCGTTGCCATCAGTCGAAGTACTCGTCAGCGGGGTCAAACTGCGGGATCGCGACGATCATGACCGTGAGGTTGCCGACCGCGCGGTGGCGGCAGCCCGGAGCGATGTAAAGGGCAAGGCCGGGCTTCAGCGGCACACGTTCACCGTCCACCTCCATGGTGCCTTCCCCCTCCAGCACGCAGTAAAGCTCCGTCATCTTACGGTGGTAGTGGGTCTGACTGTCGGCACTGATGGTGGTGCGGTGGAGCGTCGCCACGCCTCCGGGGACATCGGCAAAGGCGCGGCGGGCTGTGCCGCAGGGGCAAGGGACGCCGGGGAGCGCAGGCATGTCGGCCACATGGAAGCGCTGCGCCGTTGCGGTTGTCACGCGGAGAGCTCCGGCACGTCGAGCCAGCGGCGTTCCTTCCAGCTTTGCAGCCCGAGTTTGGCAAGCTGCACGCCTTTTGCGCCCTCCATCAGGTCGAACTTCCATGGCGTATCGGCGACGACGTGGCGGATGAAGTCTTCCCACTGCACGCGGAAGCCGTTGGGGTAGGGCTCGTTGTCAGGCACTTCCGACCAGGTGTCGTAGAAGTCGATGGTCTGCGGGACGTCAGGGTTCCACACGGGTTTTGGGGTATTAGCCCTGTGCTGGGTGAAACACTTGGTGAGGCCGGCGACGGCGGAGGCTTCGGTGCCGTCCACCTGGAACGTCACCAGATCGTCCCGCCGCACCCGCACCGCCCAGGAGGAATTGATGTGGGCGATCACCCCGCCTTCCAGCTCGAAGGTGGCGTAGGCGGCATCGTCCGCGTCTGCGGTGTATGGCTCGCCGTTTTCGTCCCAGCGCTTGGGGATGTGGGTTGCGCCCAGGCATGAGACGGAGCGCACGTTGCCGAAGAGATTGTCCAGCACGTATCGCCAATGGCACAGCATATCGAGGATGATGCCGCCGCCGTCCTTGTCGCGATAATTCCAGGAGGGACGCTGGGCGGGTAGCCAGTCACCCTCAAACACCCAGTAGCCGAATTCGCCGCGCACGGACAAAATCTTGCCGAAATAGCCGGCGTCGATCAGGCGTTTAAGCTTGCGAAGGCCGGGCAGGACGAGCTTGTCCTGCACCACGCCGTTCTTCACGCCGGCGTTTCGCGCAAGACGGGCGACGGACAGCGCGGCCTCAAGATCATCGGCAATGGGCTTTTCGCAGTAGACGTGCTTGCCCGCGCGGATGGCCTTTTCCAGAAGGCCGACGCGCATGAGCGTGGTGCCCGCGTCGAAGAACAGCGTATCGGCCGGGTCGGCAAGGGCGGCGTCAAGATCCGTTGACCAGCGCTCAATGCCATGATCGTCGGCAAGGCGCGCGATCTTGTCAGCGTTGCGGCCGACCAGGATGGGATCGGGCACGACGCGCCGCCCGTCCGGCAGCGCCACGCCACCATCGGCACGGATGGCGGCGACGGAGCGGATGAGATGCTGGTTCATGCCCATGCGGCCGGTGACGCCGTGCATGATCAGGCCAAGGCGGACCGGCTCGCTCACACCCTTGCGCGCGGCCGCGGCGGTCGCATGTTCGTTCATCCGGTCGCTCCCTCGGTGCGGCGTCTTTGTAACCGCTTGGTTACTACGCTGCCGTTAGCGCCCCGTCCTGTCAAGCGCTATCCATCAGCGCAGATAACCCAGGATGACCTCTGCACAGTGTTCGCGCCGTTCCGCCAAGGCGCTATCCGCGCTAAGGTCGCGGGCAAATATCGTCGATAAGGTGTACCGGTTGGAAAGGTAGAAAAAACCCAGCGCTGCCACTGAAATATAAAGCTGGACTGGATCAACGTTGTTGCGGAAGGTGCCGTCCTTTGTGCCACGCTCCAATATCCGTTCAAGCATATTCACGAAAGGTGAGTGCATACTGCGGACTGTGGCAGATTGCTGAAGGTGTCGCGCCTTGAGCATGTTTTCAGTATTAAGAAGACTCAAAAATTCAGGGTGTTCAACGAAATAGTCGAATGTAAACAGCACAAGGCGGCGCACTGCGGCTTCGGGAGCGAGATGGCTGAGCTCTAAATCCCGTTCAGCTGAGCGAATTCCGTCATAAATCTCCTCAAGTACGGCAAGGTACAGCCCCTCTTTGTTGCCAAAGTAGTGATATATCATGCGTTTATTGATATTCGCCCGACTGGCCACTTCGTTGACACTGGCGCCGGAAAAACCATGTGCGGCAAACTCATGCACTGCAGCGGCGAGGATACCGGCACGGGTGCGTTCGGCATCGCGGGCATGACCGCGCTTCTTCTCGGCCAAGGGCTCAGTAATGGTCACGCAGTGCCTTTCCGCAGGTGGACGATCGCCGTGCGGTTGCGCGCGGCAAAGCCCGTCATCATGTCCCTGAAAAGCGCGATAAGCGCAAATCAGGGAGGGTAAGCATGTTCCAGATGACCGAGTTTCAAGGTCACGAGCGGGTGATGTTTGCCCATGACGCCCTGAGCGGCCTGCGCGCCATCATCGCAATTCACAGCACCGTGCGCGGGCCATCGCTCGGCGGCTGCCGGGTTTGGGCCTATGACAGTGACGAGGCGGCCCTCCGCGATGCGCTGCGCCTGTCGAAGGCGATGACATACAAGGCCGCCATGGCCGACTTGCCCTTGGGCGGCGGAAAATCCGTGGTGCTTGTCGAGCGGCGCGGCGCCAAGACGCCGGAAATGTTCGACGCGCTCGGGAAAGCGATCGATGAGCTTGATGGGCTTTACATCGCCGCGGAGGACGTTGGCTCAACGCCGGCTGACATGGCCCGTGTGCGAAGGTTCACTCCGCATGTGACGGGCCTTTCCCCTGCAGACGGCGGTGTGGGGGACCCCTCGCCCACCACAGCTGACGGCTGCTTCATTGGGGTGAAAGCGACCGCGGCACGCATCGGCAGGCCGCTCGACGGACTGCACGTGGCGATCCAGGGTTTGGGCCACGTGGGCTACGGGCTTGCCGAGCGTCTCGCCGCCACCGGCGCGCGCCTCACAGTGGCCGACCTCGATGAAAATGCCGTGCGGCGCGCTGTGGAACGGCTCGGCGCAACCGGGGTGAGCGCGGACGAGATCGCTCGGGTCCCGGCTGACATTTTCTCACCCAACGCGTTGGGCGGCGTTTTGAATGCGCGGAGCATTCCCGAGCTGCAAGTGGCGGCGGTGTCCGGCGGAGCGAACAACCAGCTCGCCACCGCGGAAGATGGCGATGCGCTTGCGGCAAGGTGCATCGTCTACGCGCCCGACTACGTCATGAATGCCGGCGGCGTGATCAAGATGTGTGCTGAGTATTTCGGCTGGGAGGACACAATGGTGGATCTGCGGGTGGCGGGGATCGCCACCCGGCTCGACGCCATCTTTGCCGAAGCCGAGCGGACCGGACGCTCCACGAACCGCATTGCAGATGAGATGGCCGAAGCGTTGGTCAGCCCACCCGCGCTCTCTGAGGCCTCTTAAGCGAAGATCCGGTCACTCTGCCGCAAACGCCTCGTCGCGCAGCGGGGAGACGGCGTTGGCGTGGGCGTCGAACCCTTCGTAGGTGGCGAAGCGGTGCACCTTGGGTGCAAGCCGCTCGTAACCGCTCTTCGTGACATGGGCGATGGACGTGAGCTTCAGATAATCGTGCACCCCGAGCGGTGAGCGGGTCATTGCCGCGGCGTTGGTGGGGAGCACCGCGTTGGGGCCGAGCGCGTAATTGCCGAGGCATATTGCCGAGTGCTCGCCGAGGAGGATCTCCCCAGCGTTTTTGAGTGCACTCAAATAATCGTAGGGGCTTTTTGAATGCACTTGGAGGTGCTCCGGCGCGTAATCGTTGGTGAACTTGATGGCGTCATCCATGGTTTCACAGAGGATGACGCCGCCCCGTGGGCCGCACAGGACCGCTTGGCTGTAACCGGTGCGTTCCTCTCCCATCCGCGCCCAGTAATGCGGTATTGCTGAGAGGACCGCGTCAGCAACCGCGCGGGAGTTTGTGACGAGATAGGCGGAGGAATCCGGCCCGTGTTCGCTCTCGTTCAGAAGGTCGAGGGCGGCGACGCGCCCGTTCGCCGTCTCGTCGGCGAGGACGATGGATTCTGATGGCCCTGCAGGCGGCCCCGGGTCGATCCTGTCGGCAAGCAACCGCTTTGCGGCGACCACCCAAGGACTGCCTGGGCCGACGATCTTTGCGCAGCGGGGCACCGTGTCCGTACCGTAGGCGACGGCTGCAACCGCCTGTGCGCCGCCGCACTTATAGACCTCCTCAACGCCTGCCAGGCGCGCGGCAACCAGCGTCGCGGCGTCCACTTTTCCATCTGGCCCCGGCGGGGTCACGATAATGGGCTGGGGGACGCCCGCGACCACTGCGGGCACCGCCGTCATGTTCACCACCGACGGGAAGGACCCTTTGCCCCGCGGCACGTAGCAGGCGACCGACGGGATGGGGCTTGAGCGCTCGCCGCAATAGACCCCGGGCGCCATCTCCTTCATCCAAAGTTCCTGAGGCATCTGCGCCTCGTGGAAACGCCGCACGTTGTCCACCGCCATTTCAAGGACGGCGATCATCTCCTTGTCCACTTCCTCAAACGCGGCGTCGAAGTCGGCCGGGGTTGAGGCGATGGCGCTTTCGGCCACGGGCGACTTGTCAAACTGCTGCGCGAAGCGGGCAAGGGCCGCGTCGCCTTCGGTCCGCACGGCGTCGATGATGGGGGCAACCTTTGCAAGGAAGGGCGCAAGATCGGTCTCGGCCCGCTCCAGAAGGGCGGCGCGCGCGTCCTGCGACAGGTCTTTCAGGATATGGACGCTGACGTTGGGCATTTCGCTCACTTTGGGGGTCACTTGGATTTCAGGAAGATATCGAGGCCGACCAGGCGGTCGAGCAGCCACACGGCCACGAGCGCCATTAGGATGTAAAGCACCGAAACAGCCGCAAGGTCGGGCGTGATGACGCTGCGGATGGAATTATAGATCTGCACGGGCAGCGTGACGGTCCGGCTGTCGGTCAGGAAGAGGCTGACCAAGAACTCGTTGAACGCCAGGATGAACATGAGGAGCGCCCCGGTGATCACGCCGGGAGCGACCGCCGGC
>JBCDFB010000145.1:0-7530 GCA_039178655.1 Pseudomonadota bacterium
GTGCAGCACCGGCGGGCGAGGTACCGAGCATCCCGAGCCGCCCTTCTGTGAAAGCGGTTGACGTCGTGTCCCAGTCAAGATTGACCTCGAAACCGCCTTCGGTCACGAAGCGGCGCGCCATTTCGAGGGCCTTAACGTGGCGGTCCTCTTCGTTGAAGGCGACTGCCATTCCATCTGGCGACATCATGCGCCCGCCCTGCTGCAAGATGAGCGTCTGGAAACCCCAGTCATCGCCATAGAGCAGCCACTTGCCCATGGGGATGATGTCATCGCCAAGCGCGTTGATGGCCTTGGCGGCTTCGAAGAAGCCATCCCAGTCAGTGGGGAAGTTGTCGGGGTCTAGGCCGGCCTCGCGGAACAGATCGGCGTTGTAATACCACTGGATCATGGACGCGTTGAAAGGCATTCCGTACTGGACGCCGTCCACGCGGCCAAGGTCGAGCATCTGCTCTGTGTAGTTTTCTTCAAGCCAGCCGTCGGGCTCTTTTTCAGCAATCAGCGTGTCAAGGTTGACGATCTGACCGCGCTCGGCGAGCGCACGCGCCAGCGAAGGAAGCTGGTTGTAGGCGGTAAAGGCGCAGTCGGGCAGCGTGTTCGTGGCGGAGGAGCGGAAAAGGCGCAGGTGCGTGTCCGAATAATTTTGTGACGGGGCGGCGTAGACCACCTCGATCTCGTCCTGCATGGCGTTGAACTTTTCCACCAGCGGCTCATGCTGGCGGGTGAGGTGGCCAGCCGCGGTGAGGCAGGTCACGGTGACTTTGGCCTCTGCGATGGCAGTGGTCGCCATCAGCGCGGCCAGAATGGCTGTCGTGCGAAGCATTGTGTTCGTCCTTGTTTGGGAAGTTCTCCGAGCCTCTCAGCGCTCGGAAAGCTCTTCGGCGATGGTGACCATCCGGGCCGCGCCCTCCGCCACGGAGGTCTCGCCCATCATCACCTCGCGGATCGTTGCGCGCTGGTCGCGCCAGATCTTTTCGGTTTGTGTGCCCTTGTAGCCGGCGTAGGGGCCGACGCGGTCGTACTGGTCGCGGGGCGTCGCGTAGTACGGGTTCTTGTCGTAGAAATCGCCCATGAAATCTGGGCCGAGCGACAGCCGGTTCGTCGGCAGATAGCCGGTGTTGTCGGCGGTGATGGCTTGTGCCTCGGGGCCGGTCACGAACTTGATGTACTCCCACGCGGCTGCGACCTTCGCGGGGTCAGTGGTGGTGATGACGGCAACGTTTCCGCCGACAGGGAGAGACCCGTTCGCATCGTCGATGATGGTGAAGGGCGCGGAGCGCAGGTCGAAGGCCTCCCCAACATTCTCGGCGAAAAAACGGGCGCCGGCGGGCGATGAGGCGTAGATGCCCATCTTGCCCTCCGTGAAGGCGGAGCGCTGCGTGTCGCCATCGAGCGACGGGTCGTAAGCGCCGCTCTCGACCAGGTCGCGCAGGATCGTCATGGCGTTTATGTGCAGGTTGCCGTCGTCGAAGAGGACATCGGTGCGGTCCTCTGACACCATTCGCCCGCCCTGGCTCGTGATGAGTGCCTGCCAGGGCCAGTCATCACCCCAGTGGTCGGCGCCGTAGGACAGGCCAAGGATGTCGTCGCCGAGCGCGGAGATCTTTTGCGCCGCATCAATGACGCCATCCCACGTTAGGGGGAATGCGTCGGGGTCGAGGCCCGCCTCGGCGAAGAGGCTGGCGTTGTAGTACCACTGGATCAGTGATGCGTTGAACGGGATCGCCCACTGAACGCCGTCCACCTGGCCGGGGCGCAGCATTTGTTCGGTGTAGTTTTCTTCGCGCCAGCCTTCGCCTTCCGCCGCCATGAGCGGGCCGAGGTCGACGATCTGGTCACGCGCGGCAAGCGCTTCGGCCATCGGGGGAAGCTGGTTGTAGGCGGAGAATGCGCAGTCGGGGAGCGTCCCCGTCGCGGACGCACGCAGCATGCGAAGGTGAACGTCGGCATAGTCGCGCGCAGGCGCTGCGTAGGTGACGACGATCTCGTCTTGCCGGTCATTGAACATTTTTGCCAGCGGCTCGTGCTGCCGCGTCAGGTGGCCTGCGATAGCAAGACAAACGATCTCAGTCTTCGCCTGGGCGAGGGATGTGGCGGCGATGATCGCCGCGGTGGACAAAACTGCGATCCTGACCATGCCCAACTCCTCCGTAGGCGCCTCCTGAGTGGCGCAACGCGATCCCACAGCGCGACGATGACAGCGCCATGACGCGCCCGGGGATGGGGGGCTTTCATCACAAAACCATCACACAAACTGCGAAGGTTTGAGGCCCTGCGGCATTGGTCAGAATTGCAGGCGCACGCCGTCGAGCCGCCAGACCGTCTCGTTGAGCTCGACGACGGTCTGAGGTGCCTTTGCGTCGACGCTGATGCCGGTGGTGACGATCACCGGGGCGGATCGGGAGATCTCTAGCGCCTCCGCTTCCGTTGCGGTCGGAAGGCGTCCGCTGACTTCGGTGTGGGTCCGCTCAAAGTCGGCAACGCCGACAACGGCCAACGCCTCTGTGACGCTTTTTGTTGACAAGAGCGCGTCCAGCACACCCTCGGTGTGGTCTGGCGGGAAGAAGACGCGGGCGAGGGCGACCGGGTTGCCATCAAGCCGCCGGAGCATTTGCGCGCTGAAGTGGTTGGACCGGCGGGCTGCACCAAGCCGCCGCGCCATACCCTCACTAAGGCGCCGCTGCCCTGCGGTGATAAACTCGGTCGATACCGCATATCCCTGCGCGGTCATCGCGTGGGTGAACCGGGGCCGTTGCCCCACACGATAAGGCATGCGCGGCGCAGCGACCTGGAACCCGCGGCCCTGGCGACTAAGGGCGCGCCCCTCATCGCGCAGGCGCTACATGACGCGGCGGGCCGCATAGGCGTTTAGGCCCGTCCGCGCCGAGAGCGCCGCGATGGTCGGCAGCGCATCACCCGGGCGCAGAGCCCCTCGTTCGATCTGGTGGCGCAGCTCCTGATAGACCGCCCTCCACGCCACGCCGGGCTCGTGCACAGGACCCTCCGTCATCAGGATGCTCAGGCCGCGCGCAAGCGCTCCTGCCTGCGCGCCGGCGTTGCGCGCAAAGTGCTCGAAGGCATCTCGGTGTAAGCCGATTTCGGCGACGCGATGACCTGCTCTTGCGGGCCGTCGTCGCGGACCATCGCGCGCTCCAGCACCGGGACCCGGCGAGACATATCACTCACCAACGGGCTGAAGCCGTCACCGGGCCGCTCCTGGGATTTCGGGTTGATGGTCGCCTCCGTTGGGCTCTCCGCTGCAACCGGATAAATGCGCGGCTCTTCCGGGAAGGAAGGACAATTGGCCATTGCCGGGAGCGCGACGCGCTCTTTGGGCTCCTGAGCGGCGGGCATTGCCTCCATCATGTCGGCGGTGGTGGCGGAAGCTTTGGTCTGGTCCAGAAGATGGCTCAGTGTCATAGCGGTTGCCTTGGCGCCCATGTTTGGCAGATGTTCTCCACGGGAAACAAAGAGATTGGCATCATCCGCAAAGAACGGGATATGTCTGTGCTGGATAAACCCAGCATAAGACAGGACCATTACATCATACAAGTAATGCAGCGTAAAAAATGTATTCACCAATTTTTTGACTTGGTGAAATTTTGTTCGCTTAATTTGTTGGCAGGCAGAAGCTCAGTCGATCGCCGCGTGAAATGGCGACCGACAGTTCCACCGGCCGCTCCTCCGAGTCGACGTTGACGCCAGTGGAGATCAGAACCGGCTGGGTGAGCGTGATGCCAAGACACGCCGCCTCCTGCTGCGTGCCAAGGCGCGCTTCGATGATGGTGTTCGCGCGGCGGAAGGTCTGCACGCCGCCACGAGCAAGTGCTTCGGTGACCGATCGGGTCTCGCTGACATCGCCGCCAAAGTTTGGAAACCGGCTCGCGCGAACACTGTGGCGCGCCAGGACCACCGGCGCCTCATCGGCAAGCCGAACGAGCTCTGCGGTCAGGAGCGGTTCGCCGGGCGTGAGCGCCAGGAGCCGCGCGGCCTCAACATCGGCAGGCCGTCTCATTGCGCGCAGGAAACGAAGTCCCGGCGTGATGCCCGAAGCTTGCATGTTGTTGGAGAAGCGGGTCGCCGGCCCGATCTCGTAGGCAAGGCGCTCGGCTTTCACGAACGCTCCCTTGCCCTGCCAGCTCTCCACCAACCCCTCGCGTTCCAAGGCCGCCAGCGCGAGACGAACCGCGTGCCGCGAAAGGCCGTGCGTTGCAGAAAGGGCAGATTGTGTCGGGAGACTTTGCCCTGGCCTCAGCGTTCCGTCTGAGATTGCCTCGCGCAGCGCACGATGAAGCTCTTCCCAGTTCTTGTTGCGTTGGGTCATGTGTCACGCACCCGTTCCCGACGCGAGGATGCTAACGCTGCGCGATGACATCAAAGTGACGCGCCCTCATACCGGTCCAGGAACGCTTCGGCATCGAGCGCGCGAAAGTCGGCAAGCGCCCGCTTCAAGGTCTCATGCGGCCAATCCCACCAGGCGAGCGCCACCATGCGGTCCGCGATCTCATCGGGAAAGCGCGCTTTGACCACCCTGGCCGGCGCGCCGACGGCGATCTGATAGGCCGGCACCGGGCGGCTCACAACAGCGCCGGCGCCCACCACGGCCCCGTCCCCGATCGTCACGCCAGGCAGTACGATCGCTCCATGTCCGAGCCAAACATCGTTGCCGATCCGCGGCCCGTGCGACCGCCGCCACTCGAAGAAGGCAGTCTCGTTCGCTTCGCCTTCAAAGTAGTCGCCAGCGCGATAAACGAAATGGTGCTGGCTTGCGCGCCAAGTGGGGTGGTTGGCGGCGCCGATGCGTGTGTGTGCGGCAATGTTGACGAATTTGCCGATGGTCGCGTGGTCGGCTTGGCTTCCCTCTGAGATGTAGGAGTAGTCGCCGAGCGTCACCTCGTTGAGGCGGCAGCGTGCCTGCACTTCGGTCCACCGCCCGAGGGTCGACGCGACGATGACGGCGCTCTCGTGGACGGTGGGCGCTTCGCGCAGCTTCATAGGGCGGCCGTATGGGGTGGCGCGAATGTGGCAACGTCGATGGTGCGTGTCGCCACTGCCTTGCGCACCGCTTCGTCGTGGAAGATGGCGAGGATCGCAGCGCCGGCCTCGCGCTTTTCGTTCACGAGTGCCACCACCGTGTCGCGGTTTGCGCTGTCCAGCGAGGCGGTGGGTTCGTCAAGGAGCAAAACCGGATGCCGACCGATCATCCCGATCGCAATGTTGACCCTTTGACGCTCCCCGCCAGAGAAAGTCGCCGGCGGAAGCGACCATAAGCTCTTTGGCAGTCGAAGCCGCTCCAGTATTTCGCACGCCCGGTCGGCCGGCGCGTCATGGCCGGCTTCCTTTGCAGCGGCGGCGACCAAGTTGAGCGCGCCGATCCGCGGGATCACCGACAGGAACTGGCTGACATAGCCGATGAGCCGGCGACGCGCGCCGAGCACCTCGCGCGGGTCACCGGCCGACATCTTTGCAACGTCGTCACCGTGCCGGACGATAATCGTTCCGCTATCGGCCCTGTAGTTGCCGTACGCAAGCTTCAGAAGCGTCGATTTTCCGGTGCCCGAGGACCCGGTCAGCACCACACATTCGCGCGCCCGCACATCCAAGGTGGCGCCCCGGAGGACCGGGAGTGTCGCTGCGCCGTGCAAATGCCGAACGAACGTCTTGTCGACACCCTTGAACCGAAGCTCGGTCATCCTGCGACCTGCAGAACGGACGCGACAAGGAGCTGCGCGTAGGGCGTCCTGGGGTCGTCAAGCACCTGATCAGTGAGGCCGGTTTCGATGACCCGGCCGCCACGCATCACCATGATGCGGTCCGACAAGAGCCGCGCGACGCCAAGGTCGTGGGTGACGATGATGACGGCAAGCCCAAGGTCGTGGGTGAGCGAGCGCAAAAGATCGAGGAGCCGCGCTTGGACCGAGACGTCGAGCCCGCTTGTCGGCTCGTCCATGAACATGAGCCGCGGCTCTGTCACAAGGTTGCGTGCGATCTGAAGGCGCTGGCGCATCCCGCCGGAGAACGCGGTCGGCGCCTCGTCCATTCGCGCCGTGTCGATCTCCACGCGCGCCAGCCAGTCAGTGGCAGTCCTGCGGATTGTGCCGTAGTGGCGGGCGCCAACCGCCATCAGCCGCTCGCCCACATTGCCGCCGGCGGAGACATTCATGCGCAGCCCATCGGCCGGGTTTTGGCGCACAAACCCCCACTCAGTCCGCTGGATGACGCGGCGTTCCGCCTCACTGAGGCCGCCCATCTCGCGGGCTGTGCCGTCTCGGCGGCGGTAAGTGATGCGGCCGAGTGTCGGTGGAAGATCGCCCCACAGGCACCCGAGCAGCGTGGATTTGCCGGAACCCGATTCTCCGACAACGGCGAGTACCTCGCCCGGCCAGAGCGAAAAGCTGACCGCCTCGCAGCCCACATGCTGGCCGTAGTGTTTCGTCAGCCCGTCGACGGTGAGGAGCGGTGTGGCATTCACGGCCGAAAGCCCGCGGCCTGCCGCCGTTCGCAATAGTCCGTGTCGGAACAGGTGAACATTCGCCCGCCCGCGTCGTCCGTCACCACCTCGTCAAGATAGACATGGGTCGCACCGCACAGCGCACATTTCTGCCCGGAGAAGGCCTGGACGCTGAACGGGTGATCTTCAAAATCAAGGCTTACGACGGGCGTGTGGGGCGGGATGGCGTAGACGCGCTGCTCACGGCCGGCACCGAAGAGCTGGAGCGCGGGCATCCGGTCCATTTTCGGGTTGTCGAACTTTGGGATCGGCGATGGGTCCATCACATAGCGCCCCGCCACACGGACAGGGTAGGCGTAGCTGGTGGTGATCTCGCCATGGCAGGCAATATCCTCATAGAGCTTGACGTGCATGAGGCCGTATTCGGCGAGCGCGTGCATGGTGCGCGTTTCGCTCTCCCGCGGCTCCAGGAAGCGCAGCGGTTCGGGGATCGGCACCTGGTAGACGAGAATTTGGTCCTCCGCGAGAGGTGCTTCCGGTATCCTGTGGCGGGTTTGAATCACGGTGGCGGCGCACGTCTCAGTGGTGGTGGCAACGCCGGCGGTGCGGGCGAAGAAGGCGCGAATGGAAACGGCGTTGGTCGTGTCGTCGGAGCCCTGATCAATCACCTTCAGTGTATCATCCGGCGTGAGAACCGCGGCGGTGACCTGCACTCCGCCGGTGCCCCAACCATAGGGCATCGGCATTTCGCGCGAAGCGAACGGCACCTGATAGCCGGGGATCGCAACCGCCTTCAAAAGCGCGCGGCGGACCATTCGCTTGGTCTGCTCGTCCAGATAGGCGAAGTTGTAGTCGCCTCCTTCTGCCATCATTGCGCTGCGTCTTTCACCTGACGCGCCTCCCACTCGGCGCGCAGACGGCGCACGAGGTCGAGTTCGGCCTGAAAGTCCACGTAATGGGGCAGTTTGAGGTGCTCCACGAAGCCCGAGGCCTGGATGTTGTCGCTGTGGGAGATGACAAATTCCTCGTCCTGTGCAGGCGCAAGCCGCGCTTCGCCAAACTCGTCGGCCCGCAGCGCCCGA
>JBCDFB010000146.1:0-7526 GCA_039178655.1 Pseudomonadota bacterium
GAGATCTGGAACCTCGTCTTCATGCAGTATGAGCAGTTGCCGGATGAGCGGATCGACCTGCCACGGCCGTCCATCGACACGGGAATGGGGCTGGAGCGGATCGCCACCATCTTGCAGGGCGTCCACGACAATTACGACATCGACCTGTTCAAGGCGCTGATCGGCGCTGCGGAGGATGTGATTGGCGCCAAGGCCCAAGGGGATGCGGCGCCGAGCTTTAAGGTGATTGCCGACCACATCCGCGCCACCGGCTTTTTGATGGCCGACGGGGTGATGCCCTCCAACGAAGGGCGCGGCTACGTTTTGCGGCGCATCATGCGCCGGGCGATGCGCCACGCGAATATGCTGGGGGCGCAAAAGCCTGTGCTGCACAAGCTGGTGCCGGCGCTGACGCGGGAGATGGGACAGGCCTATCCTGAGCTGGTGCGGGCTGAAGCGCTGATCACCGACACCACCGAGGCGGAGGAGGTGCGTTTCGGCCGGACCCTGGCGCGCGGGCTTTCGCTGCTGGAGGAGGCGACTGCGGGTCTTCAGGCCGGGGAAGCCTTGCCCGGCGAGACGGCCTTCAAGCTCTACGACACCTACGGGTTTCCCTACGACCTTACCGAGGATGCGCTGCGCCCGCGCGGGCTCGCTGTGGACCGCGCGGGATTTGAAGCGGCCATGGAGGCGCAGAAGGCCGAGGCGCGCCGGAACTGGCAGGGCTCGGGCGAGGCCGCTGACGAGCGGGTGTGGTTCCAGATTGCCGACAAGACCGGCCCCAGCGAGTTTTTGGGCTATGAGACTCTGAGGGCCGACGGCGCGGTTGTTGCCATTGTGGTGGACGGCGCTGCGGTGGACCGCGCGGAGGGGGGCGAGGCCGCCATCGTCTTCAACCAGACGCCGTTTTATGCCGAGCAGGGCGGCCAGGTGGGCGACACCGGCGTGGCGACTGCCGCAGACACACGCTTTGTCATCACCGATGTGACGAAGGCTGCCGGCGGCCTTTACGTTCATCACGGGGAGCTCTCGGGCGGCGGCATCGCTGTGGGCGACGCGCTGACGCTTGAGGTGGCGCCGGAGCGTCGGGCGCTGATTGCGGCGAACCACTCAGCGACGCACATTTTGCACGAGTGCCTGCGCCGGACGTTGGGCGATCACGTGGCGCAGAAGGGTTCGCTGGTGTCGCCGGAGCGATTGCGGTTCGACTTTTCCCACCCCGCGCCCATGAGCGGGGAGGAGATGGCCTCGGTGGAGGAGGAGGCTAACGCGCGGGTGCGCGAGAACGACACTGTGGACACGCGCGTGATGGCCATCGACGCGGCGATGGAGAGCGGCGCGCGGGCGCTTTTCGGCGAGAAGTATGGCGAGGAGGTGCGCGTGGTCTCCATGGGGCGCGGCGCTGATGGGGCCGGGCGCTTTTCGGTGGAGCTTTGCGGCGGCACGCATGTGGCGCGCACCGGGGACATTGGCCTCGTTGCCTTGGTGGATGAAGGGGCGGTCTCTTCCGGCGTTCGGCGGATTGAGGCGCTGACCGGTGAGGCGGCGCGGGCGCACTTTGCAGAAGGGCGCGCGCGGCTGCGGGCCGTGGCCTCGGCACTGCGGGTGGCGCCCGGCGAGGCCCCGTCGCGCGTTGAAGCGCTAATGGAGGAGCGCCGGCGGCTGGAGCGGGAGTTGGAGGAGGCGCGCAGGAAGCTCGCCTTGGCCGGGCCTGCCGAAGGGGATCAGACGCGCCAGGTGGCGGGCGTCAACTTCGTCGGCCGTGTGGTGGACGGGCTCCCTGGCAAGGCCCTGAAAGGCCTGGCGGATGACGCGCGGGAGGCTGCGGGCTCGGCCATTGTCGCCATTGTGGGGCGCGACGAGGGGCGGGCGAGCGTCGTGGTCACCGTGAGTGCGGACTTGGTGGAGCGGTTTGATGCCGTCGCGCTGGTGCGGGCGGGATCGCAGGCGCTGGGCGGCAAGGGCGGCGGGGGCCGGCGCGACATGGCCCAGGCCGGCGGCCCTGACGCGAAAAGGGCAGAGGCTGCCATTAAAGCCATTGAGGACGCGCTGGCTGCCGCCTGAGCGCGTGCGGACCCCTCACGGCCGGCCGCGGCGATGGACGCCGGATCAGAGCGTTTCAGCGCAATGGCGCTGGATGGATGGGATCGGTGCACGGCGTGCGCGCGTTGTCCGAAAGTCCGGCCAGATGCGGACGTTTCAGCTCCCGTCGCCTCGCCTCGCGAAGGGCCCCGCCTGCCGGGCAATTCCCCGAGCGCTGCCTAATTCATGCCTTTCTATGATGACATTTGAGGCACACCACTTGCTCTGCGTGCTTGATGTGTGTCAATTCTGAGCGAGCGATCGTAAGAATCGTCTAGGGAGGAACCCATGAGCCAGACGTCCCGCCGTCGCTTCCTTCAAGCCGGTGCTGCCTCCGTTGCAGGCGCATCGGCCCTCGCTGCGCCCGCTGTGGTGCGCGCGCAGGGGACAACAGTCATCAAAATGCAGTCTTCCTGGCCTGCCGCGAACGTTTTCCAAGAGTTCGCGCAGCAATATGCCGACCGCGTCAACGCGATGTCGGGTGGGAGCCTGCAGATTGACCTGTTGCCGGCAGGCGCGGTCGTTCAGGCTTTCCAGCTCCAGGACGCCGTCGCTGACGGCGTCCTGGATGCCGGACACCACGTGACGGCCTATTGGTACGGCAAGAACAAGGCTGCCTCGCTGTTCGGCACCGGCCCGGTGTTCGGCACCGACGCGCAGCAGATGCTGGCGTGGATCAACTACGGCGGCGGCAAGGCTCTCTACGAAGAGCTGATCAACGACATCTTGGGCCTTGATGTGGTGGGCTTTTTCGCAATGCCCATGCCGACCCAGCCGCTCGGCTGGTTCCGCAACGAGGTCACCTCCATCGACGATATGCAGGGCCTGAAGTACCGCACGGTGGGCCTTGCCACCGACATCATGCAGGGGATCGGCCTTTCCGTTGCCCAGCTGCCGGGTGGGGAAATCGTGCCTGCCCTTGAGCGCGGCGTGATTGAGGCGTTCGAGTTCAACAACCCCACGTCGGATAAGCAGTTCGGCGCGCAGGACGTCTCCAAGCACTACATGCTCGGCTCCTACCACCAGGCGGCGGAATTCTTCGAGATCATCTTCAACAAAGGCCTGTTCGAGACGTTGACCGACGAACAGCGGGCCATTTTGGAGTATGCGGCTGAGGCCACTTCAACGGCGAACTTCGGCCTGGCCATGGATCGGTATTCGGCCGACCTTGTGGATCTGCGGGACAACAACGACGTTAACATTTACCGCACGCCGCAATCGATCATGCAGGCGCAGCTCGACAGCTGGGACACTGTCCTCGCCGATCTGGAAGGCGACGATTACTTCGCCCGCGTGGTGAAATCGCAGAAAGACTGGTCAGACCGCGTCGGCTTCTACATGCTGCTCAACCAGGCCGACTATAAGCTTGCCTACGACCACTATTTCCCGGGCAAGCTCGGGTTCTGACGCTTCGCCTCTTGGCGAATGGGAGCGGCGGGCACGGCCAGCCGTTTTTTTTGCCCGCTGGCGCGGGGCGCCTCCGGCGGGCTCTGACCCACCAGCAATCAGGGAGCCTGACCGCCGGAGCCGCCGCGCTTGTCCCCTGGCGTCAGCCGGTGTTCAGGGGGCGCGACGACGGCTCCGGCGATCAGGCTCTTCAGACCGGGATCTTGCGTTTCGTTGACGTGACTGCATCACAGTGCGGCGCCATACGTGCTTGACGTTTCTGATGTCATCTTTGGTTGACGTCGGCCGAGGCGGCAGGCAAGCTGAATAGCCCCACCGCGGCATATTCCCCGCAGCCCACGAGCGCGCTTTTCATGGAATTTTACATCCGCTTTGCCGACAAAACCTCTGCCTGGGTGGGGCGGGCGTTTGCTTGGTGCATCATTTTGATGACCTTCGGCGTCGCCTACGAAGTGGTTGTCAGATACGTTTTTCGCAATCCCACTGCGTGGGCGTTCGACATCTCGTACATGATGTACGGCTCACTTTTCATGATGGCAGGGGCCTATACGCTGTCGCGGGACGGGCACGTGCGTGCCGATGTCTTTTACAGACTGTGGCCGGTGCGCGTGCAGGCGGGCGTTGAGCTTGTTCTTTACATCATTTTCTTTTTCCCCGGCGTGCTGGCGCTGGTGTTTGCCGGGTGGAAATACGCTGCACGATCCATCCGCTTTCAGGAAGTGTCGGTGATGAGCCCGGCTGGGGTGCCGATCTTCCAATTCAAGGTGATCATCGTTGCTGCGGGTGTGCTCCTGGTCATTCAGGGGATTGCGCAGGTGTTCCGCTGCATCCTGGCCCTCAGACGGGGGGCGTGGCCGGCGCGGGAAAGCGACGTGGAGGAGTTGGAAACCCAGCTCATCAAGGATGCCGATCGGTCCGTTCTTGCCCACGGGAGCGAGGCGGTTGACGTGGTCACACCCAAAGATCCGCCGGGAAGCGGGCGATGACGGTCAACCCATGACCATGGTGAGATGATGAGGGGGAACACGCTTTGACCGATCCTCAAGTGGCGATCCTGATGCTGGGATCGTTCATCATCATCATCATGCTGGGCTTTCCCATTGCCTTCACGCTGATGGCGATGGCCGTGGGGTTTGGCTACTACGCCTACTTCGATGTTGCGCGCCAGTGGCGGATCTACGACCGCCTGGTTGCGGGCGGCGAAGCGGGCCAGCTTGAGCTTTGGCTTGAGTATTTCCAGGGCTTTCTAAACAACCGAATATTCGATCTACTGGTCAACCAGACCTACGGCGTCATGTCGAACGATGTTTTTACTGCTGTGCCGCTGTTCTTGTTCATGGGCTACGTGGTCGAGCGGGCTAATATTGTCGACCGGCTGTTCCAGACCTTGCAGATTGCGGCGCGGCGCATTCCAGGGTCCATGGCGGTTGCGGCGCTGGTGACCTGCGCACTGTTTGCCACGGCGACGGGCATCGTGGGCGCCGTGGTGACGCTGATGGGGCTTTTGGCGTTTCCGGCGATGCTGAACGCCCGCTACAACACGAGCTTTGCGTCCGGGGTGATCTGCGCGGGCGGGACGCTCGGTATCCTGATCCCGCCGTCCATCATGCTGATCGTTTACGCGGCAACGTCCAACGTCTCCATCGTTCGGCTTTACGCCGGCGCGCTGTTGCCGGGGTTGCTGCTTGCGGGGCTTTATGTGGTTTACGTGGTGGGCCGGGCGTGGCTGCAGCCTTCCGTTGCGCCAAAACTCACCGACGAGGATGTGGCGGACGTCTCCATAGGCCGTGTGATTTTCTTGATGATCACGTCGTTCGTGCCGCTCGCCGTTCTCATTTTCTCGGTTTTGGGCGCGATCCTTTTCGGCTTGGCAACGCCGTCAGAGGCGGCGGCGGTGGGAGCGCTGGGCGGCCTGACGCTCGCCGTCATCTACCGCGCGCTGACGTGGGACCGGCTGCGCGAGAGCGTTTACCTCACCGTGCGCACGTCTGCGATGGTGTGTTGGCTGTTTGTGGGCTCATGGACTTTCGCGTCGGTGTTTTCGTACTTGGGCGGCGAACATCTGGTCTCGGACTTTGTGCAGGGGCTGAACCTCACGCCGCTGATGTTCCTGATCATGGCGCAGCTCATCATCTTCCTGCTGGGCTGGCCGCTGGAGTGGTCCGAAATCATCATCATCTTCGTGCCGATCTTCCTGCCGCTTCTTGCAGTGTTTGATATCGATCCGCTGTTCTTCGGAATTTTAGTTGCGCTTAACCTGCAGACGTCGTTCCTGACGCCGCCGATGGCCATGAGTGCGTACTACTTAAAAGGGATAGCCCCGCCACAGGTGCGTCTTGCGCAGATCTTTGCTGGGTGCATGCCGTTCCTGGCGATGGTGTTCGTCACGATGGTGGTACTTTACTCCTTCCCGAACATCGTCTTCTGGCTGCCTGAACAGCTCTACGGCCGGTGAGCCCACCGTCAGCGGCGGACCTTCGTGCGCGCCTTTCCTCAGGCGCGCTTTCCGCCCGCACCCTTGCTGATGCCTGCCTTGAAACCTTTGCCGCGCGTGACGGCGACATACATGCGTTCGTGCACCTTGATCCGGAGCACGTGCGCCGGCAGGCCGATGCGCTGGATGCGCACCGCAAGGCTGGCCGTCCCCTTGGGCCGATGCACGGCATCCCGGTCGCGCTGAAAGACATTGTGGACACGGCCGACTACCCGACCGAGAACGGCACGCCGCTTGACGCCGGCCGGAAGCCAAAGCGGGACGCGACGCTCGTTGCCCGGCTGCGGGCGGCAGGCGCGCTGATCATCGGCAAGACTGTGACCACTGAGTTCGCCTTTCGCGAGCCGGGGGCAACGCGCAACCCGCACCGCCTGAGCCACACGCCGGGCGGTTCCTCGCAGGGTTCGGCGGCCGCGGTCGCGGCGGGCATGGTGCCCGTCTCCATAGGTTCGCAGACCATCGGCTCCACCATCCGACCGGCATCCTTCTGCGGCGTGGTGGGGCTGAAACCGAGCCATGGGGCCGTCTCGCTGACCGGGGTGCTGTCCACCGCTGTGCCCCTTGATACGGCCGGCATCTTTGCGACCACCGTTGAGGATGCGGCCCTCACGCTGGGCGTCGTTGCAGGGTTCGACCCTGGGGATGAGCGCACGCGGCCCATGCCCCAGGCCGACTATTTGGCGGCAGCACGCGCGCAGCCGCCTTTGCCGCCGGCGTTTGCGGTGATGGAGGGGCCGTTCTGGGCGGATGCGTCGGACACGATGAAGGGGCTCATCGCAGAGATTTCCGAAGCGCTCGGCGGGCTCGACCGGCCGGCACTGCCTGATCTGTTCGATAACGCCCATGCCGCGCACATGACCATCATGAAGGTGGGGTTTGCGCGGAACTTGCGCCACTACAAGGTGCGCGGCGAGGCGGCCATCAGCGATGCAATGCGCGAGGCGATGGCGGAAGGGGAGGCGATCTCGGCCACGGACTATCTGGCCGCGCTCGATTGGCAAAATGTGCTGCGGGACGGCATTGACCGGGTGTTTGAGCGTTACGACGCGCTCATCACCCCTGCTGCCCCGGGGGAGGCGCCTGAGGGCCTGGAAAGCACCGGGGACAGCCGCTTCAACGCCCTTGCCACCTTTTTGGGCGCGCCTTGTGTGAGCATTCCGGTGGGGCTTGGAGAGACCGGGCTTCCCCTCGGCATTCAGGTGGTGGGCCGGCCGGGTGAAGATGCCAAACTCATCCGCACCGCTGCATGGCTCTCCTCCCGCCTCGGCGCGGATGAGTAGCGTGCTGCCTGAGCTTTCAACGCTCACCTGGGTTCTCGTAGTCGCCATCACCTTGGTGGCAGGCTTTGTCAAAGGCACAGTGGGCTTTGCCATGCCCATGATCATGATTTCCGGGCTTGGATCGGTCCTGCCGCCGGAGCTTGCCCTTGCCGCGCTCATCGCGCCGACGTTGGTGACCAACGCGTTTCAGGCGTTCCGCGGCGGGATCCAGGCGGTCGCCGTTTCCGCCAAAGCGCACAGGCGCTACATCGTCATTGTGCTTGTGATGATTGTGGTGAGCGCGC
>JBCDFB010000147.1:0-7506 GCA_039178655.1 Pseudomonadota bacterium
CCCGATGGTCCTGCACGCACGGCCTCGTCCAGCCGGTTCCGCAGCCGCGTTAGTGGCGTTTTGAGATCATGCGCAATGTTCTGAGACACCTCCTGCAGACCGGCATGGAGCCGCCCGATTTCGTCAAGCATCTTGTTAACACTTGCCGACAAGCGGTCGAACTCGTCGCCGGAACCGTAGACCGGAAGCCGCCTGCTGAGATCGCCGCCGACGATTTGCTGGGATGATGCTGCGACGGCATCCACCCGCCGCAACACCGAGCGGGACAGGAACACCCAGGACAAAAGCGCAAGCGCTGCCACCACAATGATAGCACCCCTGATGGAGCGCTTAATGATGGTGGAGAACTCGATCCGGTCCTCCACATCCCGACCCACAAGCAGCCTGTAGCCGCCGCCAAGCACTGCAAGCTTTGCCAGCGCCCGGTGCGCCACGTCCGCGTCCTCGCCGGGTGTGAGGCGCATGTATCGCACCGGGAACGGCTCATCCGCATCAATGTCGGCCGGGTCGTACATCAACTCGGCCACGTTTCCCGCGATCGGATTGCCTGAAAAATCGGTGATCAGATAAACGCTTGCATCCGGCCGCATGGATCTGCTGCCAATGGTGCGCATCACCCGGAAGAGATTAGCCCGCCGATAAAGCGCATCGAGTTCCGCGATTTCCTGATTGATCGCCGTTTCCAGCTGACGATCAAAAAGGCTCGCAGTGGTCGAGGAGATGTACGCGATGAGGCCAAGCGACAGGGCGATGAACACGCACAGATAAATCAGCGTCAGCTTGAACGCGCTCGTGCGGATCAGCCTTGCCCATGTCACGATGGTCCCCCGTCCTTACTCCCCATCGGCGCGGATGACGTAGCCCGCACCCCGCACCGTATGAAGGAGCGGCTTGTCGAACTCCTTGTCGATCTTCCCGCGCAGCCGGGAAATATGAACGTCGATCACATTGGTCTGCGGGTCGAAGTGGTAGTCCCACACATTTTCCAACAGCATCGTCCGCGTGACCACCTGGCCGGCATGGCGCATCAGGTACTCCAAAAGGCGGAACTCCCGCGGCTGAAGCAACAGCTTCTGCCCGTTGCGGGTTACCGTATGGGAAAGCCGGTCCAGGACAAGATCGCCCACACGATAGATCGCCTCAAATTCGGCCGCTTGCTGGCGGCGTCCCAAAGCTTCAACCCGTGCCAAAAGCTCGGTGAATGCATACGGCTTGGTCAAATAGTCATCGCCGCCCGCCCGAAGCCCTTTGACCCGGTCATCCACCTGGCTGAGCGCAGACAACACAAGGATCGGGACTTGTTTGCCGGTGTTGCGCAACTCATTGATCAGCGTCAGCCCGTCCTTCTTCGGCAGCATCCTGTCGATGATCAGGACGTCATAGTCGTGGCTCGTCGCATTGTCGGCCCCAGCCTCTCCGTCAACCGCAACGTCTACGCTGTGACCGGCCTCAGTCAGGCCGCGATGCAGGTAGGCAGCTGCCTCCGAATCGTCCTCTACAATAAGTATTTTCATGTTGCTCATCGCTTACATCTTTCCAATGAATATAGACAACAAATGCTGAGCGCTAAATGTACAGCCTAAAGAAAAAGCCGGGTCGTTAGACCCGGCCCAGGTTTATGTGCCCTTTGGCACGTCCTTCGGGTTAGCCCCGATCCTCTTCGACCGGCAGCGCCACAAAGCGTGTGTTCTCACCGGAACGCAGCTTCAGCAGAACGTTGCGGCGGCCTTCCACCTTGGCAGTGTCGACGCCTTCAGCAAGATCACCGGAAGAGCTGAGATCGATGCCGCTCGCCTGCATAATCACGTCCCCAACGCGGATGCCGTTTTGCGCGGCCGGACCATTCGGGTCCACTTCAACAACCGCAAGGCCATCGCCATCCAAGCCCACGTCACGGGCCGGTGCCAGGGTCATGCCCAGTTGCTCAGTGGAACTCTGCTCTGGACGAGGCTCCTGCCGGCGGTTTTCACGGCGCGGCTCCTCGGCATCTTCCAGCCGACCCAGACGCACGACAATGTCTTGCTCGCTGCCGTCGCGCCACACCTTCAGCGTCACCCGCTCGCCGGGTGCACGTCCGGAAATGGTCCGCGCAAGATCGCGAGGTCCGTCAACGTTCGTGCCGTCAACAGCAATGATCGCATCGCCGGCGCGCACGCCCGCATCGTCGGCAGGGCTGCCGTTTTGCGGCTGGGTCACCAACGCGCCCAACTCGTCGGAACGCCCGATGCTTTCGGCAATCTCAGCGGTGATGGGCTGAATCTGCACGCCCAGCCAGCCACGCGTGACGTTGCCGTCGTCCTTCAGGTCTTCGATCACATCCTCGGCGATGGACGCGGGAATCGCAAAGCCAATGCCCACAGATCCACCAGATGGCGAGTAAATGGCCGTATTCACCCCAACCACGTTGCCGCGCAGGTTGAATGTCGGCCCGCCGGAGTTGCCGCGGTTGATGGGCGCGTCGATCTGAATGAAGTCGTCGTACGGGCCGGCGCCGATCTCACGTCCGCGTGCGGACACGATACCAGCCGTCACCGTCCCGCCGAGGCCAAAGGGGTTGCCCACGGCCATCACCCAGTCCCCAACCCGCACTTCCTGGCTGGCGAAGCTCACAAACGGGAAGGACTGCTCGCTCGTCACCTTCACCAGAGCAAGGTCGGTCTTGTCGTCAACGCCGATCACTTCGGCATCCAAGCGGTCGCCATTTGTGAGGATGACCGTCACCTCTTCGGCGCCGTCCACCACGTGACCGTTGGTGACCACGAAGCCATCGTCGGAAATAAAGAAGCCTGAACCCTGGCCAGTAGCAAAGCGGCGTTGATTGCGGTTGCCGAACCGCTCCTCACGACGCTGGTCGCGGTTGCCGAAACGCTCCTCGAAATCTTCAAAGAAGCGCTCAAAAGGCGATCCGCGGAACCCGTCGAAGTTGGAAAGCTGACGGCGCGCCTGGCTTTTGACCTGGATCGACACGACAGCCGGGGACACCCGGTCCACAATGTCGGCAAAGCCGGGGGCATATCGGCTCGCGGCCGCTGGAACTTGTTCAGAAAGGTTTTGCGCGTTCGCCGTGTTGACGGTGCGTCCGTCCAGCAGGGCCGCACCGGCACCGCCGGCGATAAAGGTGCCCACGAGCAGGGCCGCCATCCGCCCGCGGGTGGTCTTCAGGATGAGTGCCATGGGGTCTCCTTCTGGCAGTGCCCAACGTGGGCTCGTCCATAACGTAGGAACCCCAACATTACGCGTCGCTGACGTGCAGGTGAAAAATCGGTAAGTCGCAATTTTACACACAGCGCATCAAGTCGTTCTTTGCTGTCTATCGACTGCCGTCAGAACTGGACCGTCCGCGGCAGGTAAATAAGCGGCAATTGCGGTTGTCGCGCGTGGGCGCATACTCGGGTCTTGCGACCCCCAGCGGTCGACATTGGGCAGTGCCGGAGACGAAGCGCGCGAAGGTGAAGTCGCCAGTGGACAGCGTGATGGCGCCACGCTCGTTCACCAAATCCTGGGCCTGCGCGCAGCTCAGCTGGCGCGTGTCTGGCCGTGCAGATGCCGCTTCAACCAAAACCATGGCTGCAAACGCACCGGCCAATGCCGCCAGCGTGATGCGTGGACCGCCCGTCATACTCAACCCTCCAAAGCCGCCTCGCCCAGCCGCGTCACAACCGCGGCGCCCCGTTCCAACGTCAAGTGCACCGGACAGCGCGCCGCAATCTCCAAAAGCTTGGGCCGGTGGTCCAACGCAGTTTTTTCGCCGAAGCGCACAGTTCGCTCGAACCTGTCGATGCGCCCTGCCTTGTCCGGCTCGGCGCCCATGCAATCCTCGCAGTCGCGCGCATGGATTTTGCCGTGCACCACATCCACGGCTGCATCCACCGCCCACCCTTTGCGCTCGCCATACATGCGCATCGTCATAAGCGTGCAGGCGGCCAGTCCGGCGGCCACGTAGTCGTAGGGCGTCGGCCCGGTCTCATCACCACCCACCGAAGCCGGCTCATCCGCCAGGAGTGCGTGCCCATCCACCGTCAGACGCGTGCGGAATTTCCCGCCCAGCGACGTGGCGCGCACACCCTCGTGCGCAACGCCGGACGTGTACTTGGCGCGCGCATCCACGTAGCGCGATGCCCAAGCCGCAATCACATCGGCCGCGTAACGCGCGTTTTGGTAGTCCGACAAAAGATGATCGGCTTGGTCCAGCGATACAAAACTCTTGGGATGCTTCGCGGCGACAAAAATCCGCGTCGCATTCTCGATGCCAACGGTCTGGTCCAGCGGTGCGTGGAGCACCAAAAGCGCAGCCTTTAGTGCAGCAGCGGACGCTTCGACCTTGTGTTGCTGCAGGTCATCCAAAAACTCGCGGCGGATGGTGAAGGGTCGCCCCGCGAGCAGCACGCGCGCCTCGCCATCTTCCTGGATCCGTTGAAGATCGGCTTGGAAGTTGTGCGTCACATGCTCGGCATCCGCCGGTGCGGCAATGGTGGCGACAGCGCGCACCTCGGGGATCTGTGCGGCCGCAACCAGCACCGCCGCCCCGCCCAACGAATGCCCAATCAGGAGCTGGGGGGCACCGATCCCGCCGCGCATGGCGTCAGCCACCCGCACCAAATCTCCAACGTTTGACGAGAAGTGGGAGGACGCAAACTCGCCCTGCGAGTGGCCCAGCCCCGTGAAATCGAACCGGACCGTCGCAATGCCACGCTTGGAAAGCTGTTTGGAAATACTGCGCGCGGCCAGGATATCTTTGGTGCACGTAAAGCAGTGGGCAAACAGCGCGACCGCTTCGATGGGACCGTCCGGCCTGTCAATGCGCGCTGCCAGATTGGCGCCGAGAGCGCCTTCCACCGTAAACGCGTCCATGCAGCTCTCCGTGCGCGCGGCCGCTCAGGCGTCTCCGCGCTCCTTCAATATCTTCTCCAGCGCCGCCTCTTCCTCCGCAGAGAGAGCACCGTCGGCAGCCACAGGGCGCCGTGATCTCAAATAGGCGGCCGCGCCCCCCACTGCGATCAGCACCACGATGATTGGCGCAATCCACAGCCCAATCGTCATGGCGTTCATGGGCGGACGCAGGAGCACAAAAGCGCCGTAGCGCTCCGTGACATAGTCGAAGACTTCTTGGTTCGTGTCGCCTGCGGACAGGCGCTCACGGACGAGGAGCCTCAGATCACGGGCCATCTCAGCGTCGGAATCGTCAATGGACTGATTCTGGCAAACCAAGCACCGAAGCTCTTTGCTGATGACCCGCGCCCGGTCTTCCAAAGCTGGGTCGGACAACCGCTCGGAGGGGTTGGCCGCCAGTGCCGCCCCGCCGAACGCTATGAGCGCCGCAGTGAGAAGCGCGCGGATCATGACGCCCTTTCCGTGGCGGGAACAGGCTCGGCGGGCCGTTTCTTACGCACCGGCGCGGGTACGCCGATGCGCAGACGCCGATCCATCAGAGAGAGCAATCCCCCCAGCGAGGCGACACAGGCGCCAAGCCAAATCAACAAAACCAGCGGCTTGTAGAAGAGGCGCACCACAATCTTCGCGTCGCCACTCACGTTGCCGAGGGTCGCGTAAAGCTGCGACAGGCCGAACGTTTTGATGGAGGCTTCCGTCGTGGGCATTTCGCGCGCAGGATAAAAACGCCTGGCGGGGGTTAGCGTCGTCACCGCCTGCCCATCGCGGCTGACGGCAAGCACGGCAACCGCATCTTGATAGTTGGGTCCCTGCTCCTGCCTGGCGGACTGGAAGGTGACCGTGTAGCCGGCCACCTCCACCGTGTCGCCGGGCCCCATGTCCACAATCACTTCCGTCTCGAAGGCGGCAAGGGCAACGATCCCCAGCGCGGTCAGCCCAAGCCCGAAATGGCCCATTGTGGATCCCCAAGTGGATCGGGGCAGATTTCTGAGGCGCCGGATCCGCGCACCGATTGTCGTGGCCTTTGCCGTGCGCAGAGCCACCTCTGCGAAGCTTCCGATGATGAGCCATGCCGCCAGCGCGACGCCGAATGCCGCCGTCAGCGCCGTTTCCGCCCCGGCGAGCCAGGCGGAGACCGCGGCGGCAAAGACCGCGGCAACCCCCACGAACACCAGGCGTTCAGCCGCCGCCGCCACGTCCCCGCGCTTCCAGGCGAGCAACGTGCCGAACGGAATGGCGATGAACAGCGGCACCATCAGCGGGATGAAGGTGAGATTGAAGTAGGGCGGCCCCACCGAGATTTTCTCGCCCGTCACCGTCTCCAGCACCAGCGGATAAAGCGTTCCGACCAGCACCGTCACGCACGAGGTGGTCAAAAAGACGTTGTTGAGGACAAGCCCCCCTTCCCGGCTGATGGGTGCAAACGCTCCGCCTGCCCGCAGCTCGTGGGCACGCAGCGCGAACAGCAGGAAGGCCCCGCCAATGAAAATTATCAGGATGATCAGAATGAACATCCCGCGCGTGGGGTCCGAGGCGAAGGCATGAACAGAGGTGAGGACGCCAGAGCGCACGAGGAAGGTCCCCAGTAGGGACAGCGAAAAGGTGATCAGCGCCAGGAGCACCGTCCACACTTTGAGCGCATCGCGCTTTTCCATCACCGCCGCAGAATGAAGGAGCGCGGTGCCGGCAAGCCAGGGCATGAACGAGGCGTTCTCCACCGGGTCCCAGAACCACCAGCCGCCCCAGCCCAGCTCGTAGTAGGCCCAGTAGGACCCCATGGTGATCCCAAGTGTCAGGAACACCCAAGAAAGCAGCGTCCACGGACGCACCCAGCGCGCCCAAGCCGCATCGATTCTCCCTTCGATAAGCGCCGCCACCGCAAAGGCGAAGACGATCGAAAAACCGACGTAGCCGACGTAGAGGAGCGGCGGATGGATCGCGAGCCCAATGTCCTGCAGAAGCGGATTGAGATCGCGCCCCTCAAATGGCGCAGGCGTGATCCGCTCGAACGGGTTGGACGTGCCCAGGATGAACAGCAAGAACGCGCTCGCCACCCAGCCCTGTACCGAGACGGTCGTCGCCCGCAAGCTCGCAGCGATGTTCCGGCCGAACGTCGCGATCAAGAAACCGAACAGCGCAAGGATCAGGATCCACAGGAGCATGGAGCCTTCGTGGTTCCCCCAAACGCCCGAGATCTTGTAGACCATGGGCTTTGCCGAATGGGAGTTCTGGAAGACGTTGAGCAGCGAGAAATCCGACCGGATGTAGGCCATCGTCAGCGCTGCGAACGAAAAGCTGACGAGCACGAAGGTCATGGTTGCGGACGGAGCGGCAAGGCCCATTAGCCGTGCGTCATTGGTCCGCGCGCCCACCAGAGGCAAGACGGATTGGATCAGCGACACCCCAAGCGCCAGAACCAGCGCATAATGGCCAAGCTCATTGAGCATTCTGCGGTCCCCCCGTCACCGCTTCCTCCTTCCACACGCCCTGCGCTTTGAGGCTCTCCATCACCTCCTTCGGCATATAATTCTCATCGTGGCGCGCAAGCACCGTGTCAGCCTTCAACATCCCGCCACCGTCCAGGATGCCCTCTGCAACCACGCCTTGGCCCTCACG
>JBCDFB010000148.1:0-7485 GCA_039178655.1 Pseudomonadota bacterium
CTTGTCGCCGCCGCGGCCGGTCAAGAGGACAGGCGTATCAGGGTCGCCCTCGGTGGAGGCGGCAAGGTTGGACAGCACCGCAGCCATACGCGCCGCGTAGGGGCGCGCCGCCTCGGCAGCCTCCTGCGCCCGGCGCAGCTTTGCCGCCGCCACAAGCTGCATGGCCTTGGTGATCTTCTGCGTCGCCTTCACAGAGGCGATGCGGACTTTAAGGTCCTTAAGCGAAGGCATGTTTGCGCGCCGCTCCCCGCCCTACGCCGCTTTTGCCGGCGCGTCCGCGACGAAGGTTTTGGTGTAGTCCTCCACCATGCTCTTCAGCTTTTCCCGAATGTCGTCGGTAAGCTGCTTCTCTTTGGCAATGGCATCCAAAAGGTCCCGATGCTGGGAGCGTGCAAGACGCAGGAGGCCAGCTTCGTAATTGACGACCTTGTCCACCGGCACCTTGTCCAGATAGCCGTTCACGCCGGCGAAAATCACGGTCACCTGTTCGGGCGTCGTCAGCGGCGAGAATTGAGGCTGCTTGAGGAGTTCGGTGAGCCGTGAGCCGCGGGCCAGCAGGCGCTGTGTGGTTGCGTCAAGGTCGGAGCCGAACTGGGCGAAGGCCGCCATCTCACGATACTGCGCCAGCTCGCCCTTAATGGGGCCCGCCACCTGCTTCATGGCTTTAATCTGCGCCGAAGAGCCCACGCGCGACACGGAGAGCCCCACGTTCACCGCAGGCCGGATGCCTTGGTAGAAAAGATCCGTCTCCAGGAAGATCTGCCCGTCGGTAATGGAGATGACGTTGGTGGGAATGAACGCGGACACGTCATTGCCCTGGGTTTCGATCACCGGGAGCGCAGTCAGCGAACCGTTGCCGGCCTCATCGCCCATCTTCGCCGCCCGCTCCAGCAGGCGCGACTGAAGGTAAAACACGTCGCCGGGGTAAGCCTCGCGCCCCGGCGGACGGCGCAGCAGCAGCGACATCTGGCGATAGGCCACGGCCTGCTTGGACAGGTCATCGTAACCGATCACAGCGTGCTTGGCGTTGTCGCGGAAGTATTCGCCCATGGCGCAGCCGGTGAACGGCGCCAGGAACTGCATGGGCGCCGGGTCGGACGCTGTCGCCGCGACAACGATGGAGTATTGCAGCGCGCCGGACTCTTCCAGAACCTTGACGAACTGCGCCACGGTGGAGCGCTTCTGACCCACCGCCACGTAAATGCAGAACAGCTTGTCGTCCTCGTTGCCGCTTTCGTGCAGCGGCTTTTGGTTGAGGAACGTGTCCAAAATAATAGCGGTCTTGCCGGTCTGACGGTCACCGATGATGAGTTCGCGCTGGCCGCGGCCGATGGGGATCAGCGCGTCGATGGCCTTCAGCCCCGTTGACATGGGCTCGTGCACGGACTTGCGCGGGATGATGCCGGGCGCCTTCACGTCCACCCGGCGCCGCTCGGACGCATTGATGGGGCCTTTGCCGTCGATGGGGTTGCCAAGCGCGTCAACCACCCGGCCGAGCAGCTCCATCCCCACCGGCGCGTCGACGATGGCGCCGGTGCGCTTGACCGTGTCGCCTTCCTTGATCTCGCGGTCGTCGCCGAACACCACGACGCCGACATTGTCCACTTCAAGGTTGAGCGCCATGCCGCGGATGCCGCCGGGGAACTCCACCAGTTCACCCGCCTGCACCTTGTCCAGGCCATAAACGCGGGCGATGCCGTCGCCAATGGACAGGACCTGGCCGACTTCCGAAACCTCGGCCTCCTGGCCGAAATTCTTGATCTGATCTTTCAGGATGGCCGAAATCTCGGCAGCGCGGACGTCCATGTTAAGCAGCTTCCTTCATGGCGGCGGAGAGGCCCTGCAGGCGGGTTTTTACGCTGGTGTCGATCATCTGGCTGCCCAGGCGGACGATCAGCCCGCCGATCAGCGAGGGATCGACCTTGGTTTCAAGCTTGATGGTGCCCCCCGCCTTGTCGGCAAGCGCGGCGGTCAGCGCTTTCACCTGGCTGTCGGAGAGGGGTTCGGCACTGGTGATTTCGGCAATGGTCTCGCCCCGGTGGGCAGACATCAGCGCGAGATAGGCCTCAATCATATCACCCAGCGCGAAAAGGCGGCGGTTCTTGGCGCTCAGCTGAATGAAATTGCCGGCGAGACCGCCAATGCCAGCCTTTTTCAAGAGTGCCGACAGCGCACGCACCTGTTCCTCGGTGGAAAAGACCGGGCTTGTGACCAGACGCCTAAGGTCGGCGCTCTCCTCAAGCATCGCCTTCATGGACCGAAGATCGGTCTCCACATCGTCGAGCGTGCCTTCGTTTTGGGCAAGTTCGAACAGCGCAGAGGAATACCGCTGGGCAACGCCGGAGGTCATTTCGTTGGGCAAGGCGTGCTGTCTCTCTGTGGCGGCCGGGAAATGGCGGATAGGGCTGCGGCGAGGCCCCCCGCAACCCGCGCGGCGGATACCATAGCGGTTTTGAGCACGCAACGCCGCGCGGCAAGGGGCTAGCGGGTTCCCCCGCGCCAAAAGAGGGCCGGCAGCCGGCCGTCCATCACCGCAAGGCCGGCGGCAACCATGGCCATCCCCCAAAATTGCTGCGCCGTCAGCGGTTCGCCGAGGAGTGTGACGCCGCCCAGGATCGCAACCACCGGGACAAGAACGGTGACGAGCGCAGCGTTGGTGGCGCCCGCCCGCCGGATCACGCTGAAATAAAGAAGGTAGGCGCACGTGGTACAAAAGACCGCGCTCACCACAACCGCACTCCACACCAGGGCACCTGCGCCGAATGCGGCGGCCGGCCCGTCTACCGCCGCGGCGAGCGGAACGAGAACGAGGCTTGATCCGGTGAGCTGGCCCGCAGCAATGGCAAGGAGCGGCACACCGAGCCTGGCAAACCTGCGGGCAAAGACAGCCGAGAATGCGTAGGAGATGGTGGCAATCAGGATCGCCAACTGGTGGACGAGCGGTGCATTCCCGCCGGGAAGGGCAGATGGTCCGACCATGACGGCCACCCCGGCGACCCCAGCGAATATGCCTGTGATCTTCGCAGCGGTCAGACGCTCATCGCTCAGCGCCACCGCCGCAATGAGGGCGGTCCACAGGGGCGTTGTGGCGTTCAAGATGGACGCAAACCCCGCCGTCACCTCCGTCTGCGCCCAAACGATGAGCGAGAAGGGGATGACGTTGTTGATGACGCCTAGAAACAGAAGCGGCAGCCACACGCTCGCCGAGGCGGGAAGCGCAGTGCCGGTCGCCAAAATCACGGCCCAGGCGGTGACGGCGGCAAGGCTCACCCGCAGCGCAACCAGCGTCATCACCGGCATCTGGATGAGGATCACCTCAACCAGAAGGAACGTGCCTCCCCACAAAACGGCAAGGGTGAAGAGCATGCCCCACGAAAGGGCATCCATGCGCAGCGAGGGCGCGCCGGCCGCCGCGGTGGTCAGCGGCTTCACGGGGGCTTGCGGGCGGTCTGGCATTTTGGGGTGTGCTCAGACGACGGAGAGCAGGGTCTGAACGGCAAGCTGCGCGCGCGCTTCACGGATCTGATGCCCTGCGCCCTCCGCCGGCACAATGGCCACATTGTGCTCTGCGCCAAGCACCTGGAGATCGTCCGCGCTGAGCGCGCTGCCGAGGCTGCGTTCCCCCGCAAGGATCACAATGGGGATGCTGATCCGCCGGATCAGCGCCAGCGGATCGATGCCGGCTGAAAACTCCGGCGCGACCATGGCAATGGGCACAGCCGGGTCGAGCGCTGCGATTTGCTTTGCCCGTCTTGCCACTGCTTCGGGGCCTCCCGCCTCGGCAATGGTGGCGGTGCCGTTGCCGCAGGGCCAGTCCGCCACCGCTGTTTCCCAATCGCTCACCGTCCACGCTGCGGCGCGGCCCACCATGATGGCGTGAAGCGCGCGGAAGCCGCGGGCCCAGTGGGTGGTTTCCAAACGGGGCTGCATGGCATCAAACAGGGGCGGGTCTTCCAGAACAAGCGCCGCGATGCTTTGCGGCCGATGCGCGCCGACCCACAACGCCACCAGACCGCCGAGGGAGTGCCCCCACAAAATATTGCGCTCACCCTTTTGCGGGTCGACCGCACTGGCAATGGACGGGAGCGTGTATGCGTGGAGCCGTTGCGCGCTGCCGTGCCCCGGCAGATCCACTGCCGAGGCCTTCAGCTCGGGCGGCAGCACAGCAATGAACGGGTCGAAGTCGGCGCGGTCTCGCGTGACTGCGTGGAGGAAGGTCAAACACGTCATGGCGGATGCCTAGCGCATATTTTGCGACCGCGCGCCTCTCAACCTCCGTGCGCGCAAGACGGCCGAACCCGCCACGCCGGCGCACCCCTGTGCAGAACATGCATGCATGCGGGCGTGACCTGGAGCCCTTTGCGGCGAAGTGTGGGCGGAAAGCCGCCCGGAAAAGGCGCAAGAGCAAGTGCCCAGGGCAAGGACAGGCGGCGAGCGCACGAACCAACGGCTTGGGCAAGTTCGCGAACGCCAAGCCATCGCACTTGCCCTAAGGCGTGGGGTGGCCGCGGACGACTGGCGGGCGAAAGGGGAGGGGGGCAGCACCGGCGCGACAGATGCTGGACCCCACAGCGCTAAAGCGGATCGCGAAGGGCGAACCGCCAAGCGCAGAGCGCCACAGGCGGATCGCCAAAAGGAGAGCGCCAAAGGCGGATCGCCAGAAGCAGAGCGCGAAAGGCGGATTGCCAAGCGCAGAGCGCCACAGGCGGATCGCCAAAGGCGGAATGCTAAGCGCAGAGCGTTGAAGGCGGATCACCAAAAGGAGAGCGCCAAAGGCAGGTCGCCAAAGGGGCGAGCGCTGCCTCCGGCGGGTTGCCTGGCGCCGGTCGCCCGCTCAGCGCTTGGCCTGCGCCTTTTGCTTCCCGTCCACCGTGCGCAAGAACGTGTCCACCTCGCCGCGCATCCTGTCACCGGTTTGGCGCAGCGTCTTGGAGAGGTCTCCCACGTTGCGCGCAAGGGTCTGCGTTTCGGCAACCTTGGTCTCAACGCCTTTGACGTTGTCGACCACTGAGGCGGTTTGCGAGGACACCACCCCCACATTGGTCGAGATCTCGGTGAGCGCGGCGCTCTGTTCCTCCACGGCAGCGGCCACCGCGGACGAGTTGTCGTTGACCGCGCGCATGGAGGTGCCGATCCCCTCAATGGCGCCCACCACCTGCGTGATGTCGAGACTGACGCCGTCGATCACCTTTGTGATTTCGTCGGTGGCGCGGGCGGTCTGGTCCGCCAGTTCCTTCACCTGCTGGGCCACAACCGCAAAACCCTTGCCAGCCTCTCCGGCGCGGGCGGACTCGATCGTGGCGTTCAAAGCCAACAGGTTGATTTGGTTGGCGATGTCGTTGATGAGGCCGAGCACGTCGTGGATTTTCTCGGACTTGTCGCGCAGGCCCGTCACCTGATCCATCGCACTCTGGGATTCGTCCGTTGTCCGGCGCACCAGATCCGTCGCGCTTTGCATCTGGTTGCTGATCTCGTTGACCGAGATGGACATCTCCTCAATGGAGGCCGCCACGCTTTGAACGCTGGAGCCGGTGCTTTCGGCCGAGCCCGACACCGAGCGGGTGTAGTCGTGGCTGGAGCCGGCCATATCGTCGAGGGATTGCGCAGCGTCTAGCAGCGAGTCGCTGACTTCGCTGAGCTCGGACAGGACGGCAGCTGCCTGTTTGTGGAAGAGCGCGGCGGCATCCTTCATTTCCGAAGCGCGTTTCAGCTCAGCGTCCATAGCCGCCGACCGATCTTCTGCAGCCTTGTCGGCTTTTTTGCCGCCATCGCGCATTGCTTCTAGGGCGCAGGCGAGTTCGCCCAGTTCATCTTCCCGCTCGGTCTGATCCACCTCAACGGCCCAGTCCCGCGCCTGAAGAGCCGTGGCCGTTGCAGTGAGACTGCCAAGCGGACGCACAACTTTGGAGCGCACAAACAGAGCAACGAAGATTGCAACCGTTGCAAGCAGCAAGCCGCTCGCAATGGTCGCCAGCGTCAACACGCGGGTATCAGCTTGAAGGTTCTGAACCTCGGCAATGCTTGAATCGCGGAAGGCCACCCGCTGAGCATCAATGGCGCTGCGCAGGGTCGCCAGGAGCTCTTCGGTTTGCGGTGAGGTCTCCCGCTGGCGGGCGAGATCAAATGTGAGCGGGCTTTGCAGCGCCTCTACCTGCTGTGAGACGATATTTTCCCGCCATTCCTGGAACGCCTGGGCGAAGGTTTCCAGAGCCTGCACATCTTCCCCACGGGCAGCGGCTTCAGCGATCAGTGGACCGACGCTGTCCGAGATCTTGTCCAGCTCCGCTTCAAACGCGTCGAGGCTTGACGTGGCGCCCGATGCCATCACCGACAGCAGCGTAGCGCGTGCGCTCAACATGTTCTCGGACAAATCACTAAGGTCCAGTTGGGCAGACACTGCAGCTTGCATTCCACCCAGCCTCTCCCCCTTCTGGAGCGTCAGCAATGCGATGCCGGCCGATGAGACGATGGCCACAGCAACGATGACGCCGCATGCGATGGTGGTGCGAAATCCGATGCTTTGGGAGCGTTTCACGGGCGGGTCTCCATCCGGCGGGAAAGTTCGGTGAGGTTGATCTCAAAGGTGGCGGCGCCGAGGGGCCGACCGCCCCGTGGGTCATCGACGGTGAGATTAAGTTGGCTGCGCCAGGTGCGGGTCGGCGCGTGCCATTCGGCACCGTCGATGAAGACTGCGCCGGGGCCGACGTCGTAGGTGCGGGTGAACTTTGACTCGTCGCCCTGCCAGAAATCGCTGGTCACAGCGCTCTGGCCCACGTTGAGCCCCTGCCGACCCACCACGAAGATTTCGGTGAACAGGCCGACTGAACCGGCCTGTATCCGCGTGAGATAGGCCGACAGTGGCGATGAAAGGGCCGAAGACACCAGGGGTTGCAGCGCTTGGCCCTGCTGCTCGCGCCACTGGTCGTCCAACTCGCCCACGTCGCTGGCGCGCAGGTTCGCACGCTTATCGTTGGCCGCCCGCAGCGCGAGGGGCACAATGTCATGGGAAAGAATATTCCGCACGTCCGCAATGACGCTTTCGGTGATGAGCGCTTGCGGATCGGGCGGCCCGGATCCGGCAGCGGGCATCGAGATCGCAACGGTCAAAAGCCAGAACGCAAAAGTCATAATTCGGCTGGAAAGCACGGGCGGCATCCTTCACGCAGAGCTGAGCGTGGCCGGCACGAAGCCGGCCGGCTGCAGCACAACTCAACGTAGGAGCATTACTTCGCTCGCGTGGTCCGAGGCTGGTGCGGCGGGCGCCGGCGTCAGTTTTTCTTTAGTTCCCCCAGCGCGGCAGACAGCGCCTTCACATCCCGGCTGAGTTGCTTGATGTCCTCATGCATGGAGGTTTGTTCCTCAAGCATTGCATCGCGGCTCGCCGCCGCCTCCGCTTCCACGTCCTGCTGCATCCCCGACACGATGATACCGATGAAGAGGTTCAGCACGGCAAACGCGGTGACCATGATGAAAGGGACAAAGAAC
>JBCDFB010000149.1:0-7462 GCA_039178655.1 Pseudomonadota bacterium
CTTGCCGCTGTCACCCACCCGCGCGACCGTCTCGTCGAGCAGGGTATAGCCAAGACCCTGGTCGAGCGCCTGGGCGACGAAGAATTGGCGGTCGCTGCCCGGCGCATCGGCGTCGGACGTCAGCACGATAATGCCATCCTCGCGCGCTCTGGCGATGGCGGGCTTCAACGTCTCCTCGTCAAGTGGGGAGATCGCGATGACGTCGAACCCTTGGTTCACGAAGCTTTCGAAGATTCTGAGCTGGTCGGCAGCGTTTGTGCTGGTCGGGCCTTCCTGCACGTATTCAACGCCAAGTGCCTCCGCGGCCCTTTCTGCACCCTCGCGCATGGCAACGTAGTAGGGAATGCCGGCAATTTGGGGGATGAAGGCGATCTGGGTGGTGTCGTCCTGCGCCGCCAAGGGGCCGGCGGCGGCAAGGCTCACAGCGGCAACTGTGAGGAAGAGGGCAGTCTTTCGCATCGATGTTTGCTCCTTGTGTTTTGGTTATGGGCTTGGGTGCGCGTGGGTTGCCTGCAAGCGTCCCGCCAACGCCCCTGTGATGAGCCCGACAACTTCTTCCGGCGTGGTTCCCGCAGTTTCCAGGAGGCCGGCATTGCGGCCGCGGCGCAGCACGGTGATCCGGTCCGCGACGGTGAACACGTCCTGGATGTTGTGGGAGATGAGGACGACGGACTTGCCCTGGTCGCGCAGCGTTTCGATGAAGCTCAGCACCTTGCGCACTTCGGCCACCGCAAGGGCCGCAGTCGGCTCGTCCATGACGATGAGGTCGGCAACGATGTTGAGCGCCCGTGCGATCGCCACGCCCTGCCGCTGCCCGCCGGACAGATACTCCACCGTGCTGTTCACGTCGTGAATCTCGACGTCGAGTTGGTCAAGCAACTCGCGGCTCTTTCGCTGCATGGCGCGGCGGTCGAGGAAGGGGATGCCGGCAACGGGGCGGACGATCTCTCGACCCAGAAAAATATTGTCGGCGACCGTCATCTTTCCCGCCAGCGCGAGCTCCTGGAAGATCGTCGCAACGCCGCCGCGCCAGGCGTCCTCCGGTGAAGCGAAACGCACGGCCTGGCCGTCGATCTCGATGCGGCCCTCGTCGGGCGCATGGGCACCGGCGAGCGCTTTGATGAGCGTCGATTTCCCCGCGCCGTTGTCGCCCACCAGGGCCATCACCTCGCCGCGCCGGACCTCAAAATCCACGTGGTCGAGCGCCAGGAGGCCGCCGAACCGCTTCACGACCCCGCGCATGGAAAGCTTTGGGACGTCGGTCATGGCTGCCGCTCCTCATCTGTGGGCCGGCAATCAGTGGAGCGGCGCATCATGGAACTCGATCTCCAAAGCGATGGCCTCTCCGAAAGCGTTGTCCATCTCTTGCCGTCCGCCCGCCTCGCCTGCAGCGTTCACCTCCGCCTCAAGCCAGGCAACGCCGTCCAGAAAGGCGTCCTCCGCGTGGAGCGCAAACCAATGGCGGATCGTCTCATCGTCCGCGGCGCGCCAACCGCCTCGGCGCGCGACGGTGGCATAGCTCCACTCCGCCGCAAGCATCGCCGCCACCCCAGCACCATAGGAGCCTTCGCGCGCAATCTCGGTCATCCCGTCGGAGAGGGCGCGCGCGGCCGCGGGCGGCTCTGGCGGGACCGTGATGTTGAGGTCTCCATAAAGCTTCGCGAAGAAGGGGAGCTGGGTGTGGACGAGCCCGTTCAAAATCGCGACGAGGTGAGGCTGTGCGCCGCTGGGTGCTTTGGTGAGGATGTGCGCAAAAATGCCTACTGCGGCCCCCACGAAAGACCCTTCGTTGATGAAGTAGGCGTCCCGCGCCGTCGCGATCAGCTTGCCGTCTTCCACAGCGCGAAAGAACGGGTGGTGCACGAATGCGTCAAGCTGTGGACGGTGATGCGCGCGCAGAATGTCGGCGAATGCGGTCACAGCGCGCTCACTGGACCGCGGCAGCGCGCGATCTCAGCGCGGCTCGGAAAGGCAGAGAGCGTGCCGCGGCGCGATACGGTGAGCGCGGAAAGCTCCGCCGCGACTCTGAGCGCGTCCTTCGCCCCGGCGCCGTCAAGCGTCATTGCAACAAACACAGCGCAAAAGGTATCGCCGGCACCCGCAGTGTCGACAACGCTGGCCTGTCCCGCCGCCTGAACAAGCGTATTTGTCGCATCGAAGAAGCACGCGCCGTCCGCGCCCAGGGTGACGAGCACGGATGCTGCGCCGAGCGACAACAGCCTTCGCGCGCCAGCCGGGACGTCCGCTTCACCGCTCAACTCCTGAAGCTCGATGCGGTTGAGGATCGCGATGTCGATGAGCGGCCACAGCGGGGCCCATGGCCAGCGGATGGGGGAGGGGTTTGCGACCGTGAGCGCGCCGCTGGTCCGCGCCGCTGTCAGCGCCTCCTGGGTCGCGTCGGCAGAGAGGTTGCCCTGGACAAGGCACGCGTCCCCCGCGCCGATGGCCGCGAGCAGCGGCGCAATCCGCGCCGGCGTCAGGGCATTGGCGGCAAAGGCTGTCGAGACAATGTGGTTCTCACCGTCTGGAGCGACGGTGATGAGGGACTGGTCAGTCGGAACGCCAGCCACAGTGATAAGCTTCGTCCCGGGCAATTCTTCCGCGGCGAGGCGGTGCGCGCTTTCCCCTGCCGCATCCTCACCGACGGCTGCGATTAGCGTTACGGTGCAGCCCGCCCGCGCCGCAATCAGCGCTTGGTTGAGACCTTTGCCGCCAAGGTCGGCGTGGCGCTCATCTGCGATCAGCGTTTCGCCTGGACCCGGGAGTCTGGGCACCGAGAAGATAAGATCTTCCGTAACGTTGCCCACCACGAAAAGCGTCATTCCGCAAGCTCCAGTTCTGCGGGATCGACCTGGAGGTCCTTGGCCGTAATTGCGCCGCCCTGGGCGCCGATGGTGGTGGTGGAGAGGCTTGCCGCCCGCGACGCGGTTGTGGCGGCACTCTCTGGCGAGACGCTGTGGAGCCGCTGCGCCAAATAAACGCCCACAAAACAGTCGCCCGCGCCGGTGCCGTCCACCACGCGCACCGCCGGCGCGGGAACGCGTACGGGTTCGACCGGTGCCGTGCTGCCCGGGAAGACGGCGGCGCCGTCCGGCCCTAAGGTCATCACCACTTCACCGCGCTGGTCGAACCCGCCCAGATAGTCGGCCATGGCGCGCACCAGATGCTCTGTCGCAAGGCGGCAGCCGAGGAGTGCGCGTGCCGTGCCTCTGCTGATGAAGGTGGTGCTGAGCGTCGCCGTGAGGGTCGCAAAACCCTCGGCGCTGCGATAGTGGGCGGCAAGGCCGGTGTCGTGGGCACTGACGGTCCAGCCAAGCGCCCTCATGCGCGGCAAAAGCCCAATGAGCGAGGCCACTTGGTAGCCGTCCGCATGCAGATGGCAGGGGCGCCCGGCAGGCGCTCTTGGCAGGCGCGGCAACAGCTCGTCGCCCGTGATCGTCAGAGGCTCATTGATCTTGGTGCGGCTGCCATCGTCCTCCACGAGCACTATGCAGCGTGACAGCCGCTCCCGCGACGGGGTTTGAACGGCGCGGGCCCTGACCCCCCGCTCAGAAAGCTGTTCCAGAGCCCAGCGGCTGTCGCCATCGTGGCCGATGGCGGTGGCAAGCTCGACATCGAGCGCGAAGGGCGGGCCGAGCGATGCGGCGGCGACCGCGACGTTTGCCGCTGGCCCGCCAAGGTGTTTTGAGATCCGCTCGCATGTGACGCGGTCGCTTCGATGGGGCATCACATCCATACGAGCGATGAAGTCCACCGAGATGTAACCGATGGTGAGGAGAAACGGGCGCTGGCCTCGGTCCGGCGGCGGCTTGCGCGAAGGAGGCGTGCCCGCCGGGTAGACGAAGCCTTTCGGCCCGTAGCCAAGGTCGCGCATGGCCCTGATGACCCTTTGGCGCGTCTCTGGGCGGACGCGGTCGGGCGCGTTCATCACGTTCGACGCCGTGCCGAGCGACACGCCCGCTTTGCGGGCCACATCGGTGAGGCTCGGCTTGCGTGTCATTGGGCCGCCCCATCGCCCCCGCGGGAATCGCGCCCGGTGACGATCATCTCAACGATTTCCGCGCTTTCCGTGTCGTTTACTGCGCGGCGGCCGACCACACGGCCCTGTTTCATGACAATGAAGGCATCACCGATGGCGAAGATGTCCTCCAGGCGGTGGCTGATGATGATGACGGCGATGCCCGCTTGTTTCAGCTGCGTGATGGTATTGCGGACCTTTTCGATGGCCGGGGCGCCAAGGTTGGCGGTGGGCTCATCCATGATGACGAGCCGTGCATCGAACCCGGTCGCGCGGGCAATTGCGACAGCCTGCTGCTGCCCGCCGGAAAGGGACAAAACCGGGAGCGTCACAGACGGGACGACAAGGCCGAGTGCCCCGAAGAGCTCCTCGGATCTGCGGTTCATGGTCTGCCGGTCAAGGACATTGACGCCGGCGACGCGACGGGTCAGCTCGCGCCCGAGGAAGATGTTCTGGGAGACCGTCAGCTCGGGTACCAGCGCGAAATCCTGGTAGATCATCTCGATCCCCGCCTCGCGCGCACCGATTGGGTGGCTGTAGGTCGCCCGTGCGCCGTCGATGAGGATCTCGCCGCGGTCAGGCGTCAACGCGCCGGCAAGCACCTTCATTAATGTTGATTTCCCGGCTGCATTGTCCCCCACCAGGCCAAGGACGCCACCCGGTTCAAGCGCAAGCGACACGTCTTTCAGCGCCGTCACAGCGCCAAAGCTCTTCGTGATGTGGCGCATCTCAACGAGTGGGGCGGCCGTCACGTTTTCTCCTCTGGCGCGGCTCTCGCCCAGGCTTCCACCTTTCGATTGAGGACCGTGTTGAGAAGTACCGCCGCGACGAGGATGAAGCCCGTCACCACCTGCACCCAGTAGGGATTGACGCCCAGGAGGTTGAGCCCGTTGCGCACGAAATTGATGAGGAGGGCGCCGACCACTGTGCCTGCGATCGTCGCGCGGCCGCCAAAGAGGCTCGTCCCGCCGAGCACCGTTGCGGCGATCACCTCAAGCTCTAGCATGACCCCTGCATTGGGCGATCCGTTGGAGAGGCGCGCGGCGATGACGATGCCGCCGAGCGCCGCCAAGGCACCGGTCAGGCCGTAAACCAGAATTTTGACGCGGCGGATGGCGAGCCCCATGACGCGCGCGGCTTCCTCGCGACCGCCGACCGCGAGCGCGTAGAGCCCGAAGCGTGTGCGGTTGAGCAGAAACCAGCCGAGCACTGCGACGACCAACGCGATGAGAAAGGGCACGTTGACGCCAAAGATGTCGCCCCGACCGATGAACACCATCACCGGATCGGCGATGGGGATCGCGTAGCCATCCGAATAGACGAATGCAAAGCCGCGGATGGAGGTGAGACCGGCAAGGGTGACGATGAAGGCCGGCACGCCGAGCGTGATTACGTAGCCGTTCACAGCGCCAATCGCTGCGCCCACGAGGAGGACCAGAGGAAGGACCAAAACAGCGGGAAGCCCGAGCGCCAGCCAACTCGCGGTGAGCACGGAGATGAGCGCGACAGTCGCTCCCACCGAAAGGTCGATGCCGGCGGTAGCCATGACGAAGGTCATGCCGACGCCGATGATGATGAGCGGCGCCGCCTGACGGGCAACGTTCAAAATGTTGGTTGTGGTGAGAAAGTGCTCCGACGCAAAGCTCATCGCCATCAGCCAGACCGCCAGGGCAAAGAACATCCCGTAGCGCACGAGGATGACGATGAGCTGCCGGTGCCCGCGCCAAGCGGCGCGGGCGGTACTGTCAGGTGCAATGTCGGTCAAAGGGCCGTTCGTCCGTTGCAACCGCGGTGGGATGGCGCCTTGCGGCGCGGCACACCGGGGCGCCGCGATCCAAGACCACCCGCTCGCCTATGCAAGGGCGGGTATGGCGCGAAGACCGCCGCGTGCGGCATGCGCTCAGCTACTCCACATTATCGACGTTGAAGGGCGTGACAATGGTTGGGATGTAATCGACACGGTTGGGAATGGGCTCGCCATTCAGGTGCTGGACAAGAAGGCGCACCCCTTGCTCGCCGTTGAATTCCGGGCTTTGCATCAGGAAGCCTTGCAGCCTCCCCTCTTTGATGGGGGGGATGAAGTAGGATGGAATGTCGTCCCAGCCGAAGAACGCAATGTCTCTATTCTGGCTCAGGCCGGCTGCAAGCGCACCCTGGAGCTGCGGATCGCCCGTTGCGTAAATGACGTTGATGTCCGGGTTGGCCGTCAGCATGTTCTCCGCCTCGGCGGTGGCGCGCTCCAAAATGTTCCGCCCGTCCCCTTCAGCGGCGATCTTGACGTTGGGCAGCACGGTCCTGATGGCGTCGAGGAAGCCGTCGCGCCGAGCAAGCTGCACTTCGGAGGACGCAATCATCAGCCCGATGACCGCTTCGCCGCCCATCTGGCCGGCGATGTATCCGGCCACATAGCGGCCGAACTCCCGCGAGGTTTCATACTGCTTCACACCGATGAGGCTGAGGATGTTCGGGTGGTCGATGGCCGTGTCCAGCGTCACCATGGGGATGCCGGCTTCTTGAGCTTGGCTGATGGGCCCCTTCAATGAGCTGCTTTCAATGGGGTCGACCACGATCGCGTCCGCCTGGCGCGCGATGCAGTCCTCCACGAGCGTCACCTGGCGTGTGGCATCCGCTTGCGGATCGAACACGACGAGTTCCACGCCGAGTTCTTCGGCAGCCTTTTCGCCGCCCTCGACGGTTTTTTGGAAGTACTCGATCTGCAGCGAGAAGGTGACGAAGCAGATGGTGAATTCGTTATTCTGCGCGCTCACCGGCGGCGCCGCAACGAGGCTCGCGAAGGCTATGGCCGCGACAGCGCTCTTCATTGGGACGGACATACGCTTCGACTCCTCATTTTCATCATTTTCAATCGTTGCGTATTTCGTGTTTTCGATCAAACACTTTGTTTGGTCGAAAAATTGAGGGTCCGAGGAAAATAATTGGATGACGCGATCTGAAGCCGTACCAGCTTATTCTTGAGGCAACTACGTCTAATGGATGTGCAAGAATGAAAATTTTCAGAGGTAAAAAGGGGCGCGCGTGTTTTTAAGGGGCGTCGTGTGCGCATTGTTCGCGTTCTGCGGACTGCTGCCCGCGTCTGCCGATCCGCCCGCCATGACAGCGTGTGAAGAGGGCCTCAGCCGGAGCCTTCAGGTGATGGAGGAAGGTCCTTTGATGAAGGAGGAGAAGGCGACCGCCCTGATGTGGCTCCGGCTTGATGCGAGGGCGGCCGCGGATCGCGGCGACCCCGCCCTTTGTTTGGACAAGCTTGAGGTGATCGAGACCATCTTGGGAATTGAGGATAGAACGGTTCGTCCGCGCTGAAGTGGTGACGGCGCGGGCCGCGGGGTGGCAAAAATTTACCTGCCCTGATGCGCCCACATATCCTAACCGCACGGCAAAGGTCTCAAAGCGACCGGGCAGCACCGAGACCATGAACTCATGGAA
>JBCDFB010000150.1:0-7456 GCA_039178655.1 Pseudomonadota bacterium
CGCGCAGCTGAAGCATTGGACGTTGAAACGTTGCGCATTGTGGCAATCACTTGAAATCCGGAGAGCGCCAGCGTGCGCGCGGTGACATAACCGAACCCGGAAGACGCCCCGGTGATGAGGGCAACACGCGTCAGGCCGGTTTGTGCTTCAGCTTTGCCCGGCGCTGCTGATGCAAAAACGCCGAAGCTCAGAGGAGCAGCTGCGAGACCTGCCAGTAGCGCCCGGCGATCCAGGTGAGCCGGTCGTGTTTGATCATTGGTTTCCGTCATGGCGTCTTCCCGCGGAGTTGTGTTTCATTCCCGTGTGCCGGGCGTGAGCTCGTGCTCGTTCAAGTGTCAGGCTGCGCAGCCTGACACTGTCAAGCTGGAGCCTGACTTTACAGTGTCAAGTGGCGAGAGGCACGGTCATCGGGGAACGCGAAACCTGCGGGAGGCGCTGCTCACAGCGGCGCTCGACATCTTGCACAATGACGGGCTTGAGAAGCTCACCTTGAGGCGGGTCGCCGCACAGGTCGGCGTGAGCCATGCTGCGCCAGCGCACCATTTTCGAGGTCTGCCGCATCTGCTTGGCGCACTTTGCGGGATCGGCTTCGATGCGCTTTCCGATCGGATGGAGGCGGCAATGGCGGAAGCAGGGAATGACCCTTCAGCGCGCCTCTGCGCGCTCTGTGAGGCATATGTCGGCTACGCCGTCGAAAACCCTGGCCTCATCTCACTGATGTTCAATTACGGGAAGGAGCGCGTTGAGAAGGCGGCATTCGGCCAATCGGGCCAGCGGGCCTACTCCATCCTGCGCCTTGCCTGCGCCCCGTTCCAGCCTGTGGGGAAAGCCAACGACTCGCTGGAGACTCAGATTTGGTCGCTCATCCACGGCTTCGCCTTCTTGACGATTGGCGGCCGGTTCGACAATCCCGGGCGAACAACAGCCCGACCGATGATCCAAGATATCCTGCCTCCCCTAACCTGGAGAGAAACGGCACAAAAAGTGAAGCGCGCTCCGAAAGCCGACAACAAAGCCTCTAATGGGTAGTCACAATTCAATATCTCAATATGCGATCCGAGTGATAGATCTTCGTTCGATTGCTGATGATTACAGTCGCTTCCGGTAGCGATTCCAATCTGTCGAGAAAAATGCGTGTCCCTAACCGGATGACCTTTTGCGGCGGGGAAACATCGGGTGTTCCCGAGCGCGCAGATGCCCAAAACCGCTGCCGCGTCCGGCGGCAGCGCGATGGTATGAGCGCTCGCGGTCGGGCCTGAATTACCGGGCGCCATAAGATCGCGTCTCTCTGCGCCCCATTTTGGGTGAGCGCGCGATCTCTAAGGGCAATGCGTGCGTGTCCGGCCGCCGACACCGTAAGTCCGATTGGCCGCTCCGGTGGCGTTCTATTTGCCCCGGAGGCCGACAAGAGCTTGCTCGATTACGATTTCCCGGTGGCTGATTAGCCAGCCATCATCGGGAAAGTCACTGAAATACCCCAGGCGAAGGCGACAGCGCTTGCTACGGCGCCCGGCAGGGGGTGTCCGGTGCTGCGGTAGCTCCAGCGACTGAGGAGGCCGTAGATCACGAAGAAGATTACAATCACCGGCACGATGATGATGAGGAAGAACAGTCGCTCAAAGTCGAGCGCGACGGCGATGGCAAGCGACAGCACAAAGCCCAGCTTTTCCGCCGTCGGCGCCAAAGGGCCTGCACCCTCGCCGCGCACGGCCCACTCGCTCGCCAGAAAGTAAACCAGCGTGCCGGCGAGCATTGCCGCAAACAGCGGATAGCGCGCGGGAACCGGGTGATAGTTCGTGAACGTGGTCTCGATCGCGACACCCAGCGCACCGGCCACATACGCCGTCACGAGCAAGGTCACCGCCGCAAGGAGCGGAAGGCTTGCGGCAAAGGCCGACGGGACGGCGCGTGGTCCTGCCCGCCGCCGTGCCCAAGCCGCGAGGGCGAGCGTCAACACGCCGTAGGCCAGAAAGTGGACCGCCAGATAGTCCGCAACGACAATCGGCAGGAAATCGCTCGGCAGCACTTGGAGGAGGAGCGGGACAACAACGGCAGGCAACACGATAACGGGCCAAAGAGTGCGCCAGCCCAGTCCCGCGCCGGCAGCCGGCTGCGCCAAAACCGGCAGCAACCGCGCAAGAGGATAGCTGAGGGCCACGATGCCCAGCACCAAAAGGCCAATCCAAGGCAGTCGCAACGACACCTCGATGGGCGTTGTGCGGTCAATGGAAAATGTCCGGTCGAGCCACTCCACTGCGGCTGTCAGGCTTTGCGGGCTGAAGAGGACGGCAATGTGCTCGGACCGGTCCGCAAAGACCGCGCGTCGTGCCGTCCCGTCCGCGAACGAACCGTAGGTGGTCCCCGCCTCGGCGGGCTCGGGCGATGTGGCAAGGCCCACCGCGCGCAGTGCCTCGCGCTTGAGCATCCCCTCCCAGTTCCCCACGATCACAAGGAGGTTTCGGGGCACTGTCGCCGTCACCGCAGGGGAGAACATGGAAACCGCGATGGTCGCTCGCATGGCGGGCGCATCGGCCGCGTACCGGACGATGATGTCGGACGCCATGGAGTGGCCGAGCACCGCATAACCCGACGCACCGATCCGCGCTGAGACGAATGCTTCCACCTGCCTCAGTTGGCGAACCATCGTGCGTGTCGGCCCATCAACGCTATTCACGTCGCCTGTCATGGGGCGCGGGTGTTCGCCATGGCCGACGAAATCAAAGGTCACAGCGGTATATCCATGCCGTGCGAGGGCAACGCCGAAGGGCGCCATCAGCGTGCGTGAGCCGGCAAAGCCGTGGGCGATCAGAACCGCTGGCCGCTGGACGGCATCACGGCGGGGCGCTTGCGGGCGGAAAACTGTCGCCGGGGTCGCGCCGATCTCAATGTCCTGGGCGCTGACCCCCTCATTCGCCGCCATGAGCCGTTCTGTCGCCAAGACAATGGCGAGTAGGGCAAGAACGGCAACGATTGCGGGCAAAACGCGGTTCACAGAACCTCCATCGGCGCCGAGATCATGCGGCGCAACACCCCCCGCAATATCCGTTTGAGCCGCGCGTACCAGGCGTTCAATCGGCGCACCGCGCAAGCTTAGCGTGGCCTAGACCGCCAGGGAAAACGGCAAATTGCGGGAGGATTGATAGCGCTTAAGCAGTGCGGTGCGCAGACGCGGTACCGGTTCCGCCGTCGCTATGGTGCGGGGACGGCGCTCCAGGATGACGTCTCGCTCGCCTGGCGAGGCGGCCGCGTGCGCAAGGCGTGCAGCGCCGAGGCACGCCGAGATGTCGCCGCCGTCCGGCAGGCTCATCGGAAGATCAAACAAGGTGGCAAGCAGCGTCGTCCAAAACACGGACCGGGTTCCGCCGCCGACCGCTGCAACATCGTCGACGGGAACACCGAACTCGCGCTGTGCCTGCATGCCGGCGTAGAACTGGAAAGCGACCCCTTCCATGACCGCGTAGGCGAGGTCGGCTTTGTCGTGGGCGGCGGTGATGCCACCCAGGAATGCCGATGCGTCAGGTCGATTGTCTGGGGTGCGCACCCCAGTGATGCTGGGACGCGCGATGGGCCGCCGTGCAATGCCATCATGATCCGCGCGCTGCTGCGCCAACGCTGCAAGGTCACGGGGCGCATCTCCGGTAATGCGGGCAAGCCAGTCGAGCGACTGCGTTGCACTCATCACGACGGCCATGGACAGGAACGTGTCAGGCGCTGCGTGCGGCGTGGTGAGGATCGCCCGCTCCGGCGCCGGGTGGAAGCTATGGTCCACCGCGCTGAGGACGCCGGACGTCCCGATGCTCAAGGCCGCGCGGCCGGGCAAAGAGGCACCGATCCCCAGCGCGCCGGCGTAGTTGTCGCCGCAACCGGCCGCGACCGGAACATGGGCCGGGCAGGACCATCGGCGGCAGAGTTCCGCCTTCAACACGCCCGCCTGGTCATAGGCGTTGAGGAGTCGCGGAAGACGAGACGGGTCCCACCCCGCCGCCGCAATCAACTCATCGTCCCAAGCGCCCGTTGCGCAGTCGAGCATCATGGTGCCGGCGGCATCGGTCACTTCGCTAAAGCGTTCGCCGGTGAGTTTAAGGCGCACATAGTCCTTCGGCAGCATCAGCATGTCTGCCCGCTCCAGCGCCGCGGGATTGTGCCGGGCAAGCCAAAGGAGCTTCGGCGCCGTCAGGCCTGGGTCCGGTGCGCCGTTGGTTCGTTTTCCAATGTCAGGCACGCGCTCCAGCAGCGCCGCGCATTCGGCAATAGCGCGCTGATCGTTCCACAGGATGCAAGGGGTTGTGGGCCGGTCTTCCTTGTCGATCAGAACCTGACCCAGCATGTGGCCTGAGAGCGAGATCCCTGCAAGCCTTGCCATCAGCGCCGGCTCCTTGGCGGCCAGCTCGTCAAATATCTCTGCGGTGAGGTGCCACCACTGATCAGGGTCCTGCTGGCTCCAGCCCGGATGTGGGATATCAACCGGCGAAGGGCGCGCGGCGGAGGCCAGGCAAGCGCCCGCCTCATCCACAAGCGCCACCTTGATCCCCGATGTTCCCAGATCAATGCCCGCGAAGAGGCTCACGCGCTGGCTTCCAGAAGTGCTGCGGCAGTCATCTCGTCGGTCACAAGATGGTCTATGCAGCCGCGCCGGAGGATCGCGCTGATGATGGGAACCTTGAAGAGGCCGCCTGCCGCCAGAACGACGTTCGGTAAGTTGTTCAAGTCGCTGAGCTTGATGCCGATTACCCGCTCATTGATGGGGTGCGCCACAGGAGTGCCATCGGCCGCCAGAAAATAGCCCAGGATGTCGCCGACAGCGCCGGCGTTCACGAGATCCTCGGCCGTGACGTCTTCGGGCAAGCCGTCGGAAAGAAGCAGCGATCCCTTCATGGCGCCGGCGGCCAGGGCCAGCCCGTCTGCACCGCGGATCTTCTCGATGGATTGGCTGAAAACGTGCTGCTTTTCCAGAATTTTGCGGCTTTGCGCGCTGGACACGTAGATCGGCGCGGTCAGGTAGCTGTGCTTGGCATTGCACAGGTCGGCGAGGCGCGTCGTGATTTCGTAGCTGTTCACGTCCGAGCCTTTGGTGAGGCCGCCCATGACGCTGGTGATCTCCAGGTCAGGCCGGTCCAGCGGCTCCAGAAAGCGCGTTGCCATGTTGAGCGTGTTGCCCCACGACATGCCAAAAAGCTGAACGTCGCCGCGTGCGAGGAAGCGTGTGAGAAACTGCCCCAGCGCAGCGCCGACGACGGTGTGGAGGTTGAAGTTCTCTGCGCCGATGGGGGCGACCGTGGCGGTGTCGAGATTGAAATGGGTGCAGAGCCTGTTTTCCAGCTCCACACAGCCGCCGAAGGGCGAATTGATGGAGACGCGGACGATCCCCCGTGCGCGCGCTTCCGCGAGCGTTTTGTTGACCCTGAGCCTGGTGATGTTGAACCGTTCAGCCGCCTGCGCCTGGGTCATCCCCTCGATTTCGCAGGCCCACGCGAGACGGACGAGCAACTGCTCGTCCTCGTCCGGGATTTCCTTCTTTGGGTTACGCGGCACCGGCGAGCCCCCGCTACTTCACCGCTCCCATGGTGAGCCCGCGCACAAGCTGCTTTGAGGCCAGAAGAGCGAAGATCAGCACCGGGATGACGATGAGTGTCGAGGTGGCCATGATCTTCCCGTAAGGCAGGTCGTAGCCTTCCATGAAAGATACGGCCATGGCAGGCGCTGTCCGCGCATCGGTCCGCGTGAGGATGAGGCCGAACATCAGCTCATTCCATGAGAAGATGAAGGAGAAGATCGCCGACACAGCAACGCCCGGCATGGCAAGCGGAAGGCAAATGCGCGTCATGATCGTAAATTGCGACGCGCCCTCAAGCCGGGCAGCTTCGTCCAGATCGTAAGGGATACCGCGGAACTGGTCGGTCACGATCCAGATGACGATGGGCAGGTTGAACGTCAGATAAATCAGGATCAGCGTGATATGCTTGTCCAAGATCCCAAGATTTCGCGCGATCAAAAAGAACGGCAGCGCAAGGACGATCGGCGAAATCATGCGGTTCGTGATGAACCAGAACCACAGGTCTTTCTTGCCGCGGAACTCGAAGCGGGCGAGGGCAAACGCTGCGGGGACGCCCAAAACGATCGCAAGCGCTGTGGTGCAGATGGCGATGATCAAAGAGTTGATCAGCGTGCGCAGCACCTCGTCCTCAAAGAGTGCTTCGCGGTAGTTCTGAAGCGTCGGTTCGAAGAACCAGACCGGCGGCGCTTCCAGCGCCACAAGCTGCGTCTTCAGCGATGTGGTGACCATCCAGTAAAACGGGAACACACACAGCGCGAGGATCGCAACGAGCAGGATGCCCTGCCAAATCAAGGACCGCGTGCCGGCAGACACCCGCGGACGCACGGCCACACCGTCGGACACCGATGTTTCGCGCTCGGAGGACGCAACTGCCATCGCTTATACCTCCCTATAAAAGACGCGGATGTAGATCTGCGCGAGCACGATGGTGATGACGAGCAGGATCAATGCCTGCGCGGAGGCAAGCCCCTGGTCGAACCCGCGGAAGCCCACCCGCTGGATCATGAGCGAGATGAACTCCGTCGACGATCCGGGGCCACCGCGTGTCAGCGTGAACACCATGTCGAAGAGCTTCAGCGTATCTGCGGTCCGCAGGATCAAAACCGCAACGAGACCTGGAATGAGAAAGGGCAACTGGACGAAGCGAAGGATTGTCCACCAGCTTTTAGTTTCCAGCCGCGCCGCTTCCTCGATCTCGCCGGGCACCATGGTAAGCCCTGCAAGAAGCACCAGCGCTACGAATGGCGTCCACTGCCAAACGTCCCAGAACACGATCATCACGAACGCGTTGGTGGGGTCGCCGATCCAGTTGATGTCCGCACCACCCAGGAGCTGGTTCACCACGCCGAATTTCTGGTTGAACATCACCTGCCCGAGCAGACCCACAACGGCGTAGGTGGTCGCCATCGGCAGCACGAGACTGAGCCGTGTCAGCGTCTTGAGGAGGCTGAGACCGGGTTGGTGCAGGATGAGTGCGATGCCAAGGCCAAGGGCAATCTGCAGCGGAAGGGCCGTGCACAGCAGGAACATGGTGCGGCCCATGGCCTGCCAAAACACTTCATCGGTCAGAACCGTTGCGTAGTTCTCCAGCCCGATGAAGCGCACATTGCGCAGATTGGTGAGGTTGTAGTCGTGAAGGCTTGTCCACGCCGCGAAGAGGAGTGGCGCGATCCCGATCAACGCCAGCGCGATGACGGCGGGACTGATGAAGGCGAAGATGGTGCGTCCGGAAACTCTGTCCCGCATCACAAGTCTCCCGGAGAGGCCCGCACTCGGCGAAAGCGACGCCCCGCGACCCGAAGACCGCGAGGTGCGGGGTCCGGCGCCCAGAAACGCCGGACCATAAGGCAGCTTGACTTTATGGGCGAGCGGCTTGTCGCCGGCGTAGTATCCCGCGGTCTC
>JBCDFB010000151.1:0-7428 GCA_039178655.1 Pseudomonadota bacterium
GCGCCATTCGGAGGTGTGGACGCAATCGAACGGCCCTTTCTCCACAAGCCAACGGTGCACAGCGGCAAAGCGCGCCTGCCAGCGCACGGCCGCGCCCCACATGGGCCCGTCGATTGCGTCCACACCTCCGAATGGCGCGGCGGGTGCGCCTACGCGTTGATGGCCAAGACGCTGGGGCTTGCCCACCAAGGCACCGTCTTCATCGTTAAGACATCGTCGCCCCATGTGTGGAATCGGCATTATCAGATGGTGCCCATCGAGAAGCCGGACCTTTTGGTGGCCTCCTTTGCCGAGCAGACCTGCGTGGAACTGGCCGACATGGTCGTTGGCGGCAGCGCGCATCTCCTCTCCTTCATGGAACGGATTGGCTACAATTTGCCGGCGCGCGTCTACGTGCAGCCCAACGTCATGGATTTTGCGGAGGTCCGCGTTGCCGACGCACGCCCTGCGCGCGCCCACGGTGATGTTGTGCACACGGACGAGGTGACGTTCTTCGGCCGCCTGGAGGCGCGCAAAGGGCTCGATCTTTTCTGCACCGCGCTCGATCTTCTCGTTGCGCGAGGGCATGCGCCGCGCCGCGTGAACTTTTTAGGCAAGTTTGGCGATGCCCCCACCCACCGCGGCGCCATGTCGGTGCGTGACTTTCTCATAGAGCGCGCCGCACGGTGGCCGTTTACGGTCAAGCTGCATACCACCCTCGACCAGCCCGACGCGCTGGAGTTCCTGTGTACAAGGGACATGATCGTCGTCATGCCCTCGCGCATCGAGAATTCGTCGATGGCCGTCTCGGAGGCACTGGAGAACCGCCTTGCCTTCATCGCCACGGCGGTGGGCGGCACGCCCGAACTTGTCCACGCGGACGATCATGGCGAGGTCCTCGTTCCCCCCACGGCCCAGGCGCTTGCTGCACGGATGGAGGCGGCACTTCAGCGCGGCCACCCCATTGCCCGGCCCGCCTACGACAACGCGGCCAACCTTGCGACCTGGTACCGCTTTCACGGCTGGCTTGCAGACGCGCGCGCCGCCAGGGCCCCTGAAGCGCTGGCGCTTGCGGGGCCGGGCGCCGGAGACCCGGTGGACGTCGGCCTTATCGCCCTCGTGCGTGACGGCGATAAGGTGGCCCCCTTCGTTGCTGCGGCGTTAGCGGCGAACCCTGCCGAGCTCGTTCTCCTCGTCACCGACGCGGCGACCCGTAAGACGGTGGAGCGCGATGTTCAGACCGCGCCGTGCAGGGTGGTTGACGCCGTGGGGCAGACCGCGGGCGAGGCCCTGAACAACGCCCTTGAAGAGATGACCCACACCGGGGTGGTGCTGTTCGATGGGCTGACGGTGCGCCCTGACGCGGCGTTCGTAACCACCCTTGCGCAGGCCATCGGCACCCGGCCCGATGCGCTCATGACGACCTTTTTCCGCGACGGTCCGCTGATCGGGATGCCGCTGGGCGGGGACGTTGCTACGCAGTTCACGACCGGGCTCGCCTATGGGCCAGAGGTGGTGGCCGGCTCTCGCGAGGCGTTGCGCACCGCCGGCCGCATCGAGCCCTACGACACGCGCCACGGCCTCCTCCACGCGCTGATCACCCACGCCGTCGAGCGCTGCGCCATGCCCCTCCTGGTGGTGCCGGAGGTGCTGCTTGAATGGCCGGGCGCTGCGGGCGAGGCACGCACGCGCGCGGCCAATCCAAACCACCGTTACCTGCGCGCCAAACCCCTTCTGGATCGGGCCAGCCTTGGCCTGCGCCGAACGCTTCTGGCCACCCTGTCGTCGAACGCGGGCGTGGCACCCAAGGCGTTCCGCGAGACCGCTCGGCCGGCGGGCACCCCGGTCTGGCTCGTCCATGCCGACAAAGACCGCTCCGATGAAACGCCCTTGCGCAACGCCAAGGTGATCATTGGGCTCGACGAGGCGCGCTCCACCCTCCTTCTCCTCGCCGATGGGCCAGGACCGTGCGCGCTGACGGTGAACGGGGAACCCCACCCGATGGTGCCTGTGGCGATCGAAGCCGGGGAGGACACGCTCAACCTCTTCACCTTTGCCATCCCGGCCCAGTGGTCCGATGGGTCGGTCCACGGGGTGAAGCTGACCCTGGGGGAGGGGGCAACGGCGCGCACGCGGTTCGTGCGCATCGTGCGCCTCGCGCACGATGTCTTTAGCGCGACGTCGGGATCGGCGATCCTGAATGCGGAGGCAATCGACCGGCTGGTGCGCTGGAAGATCGCCAGCCGCATAGCCGGTGACGACGCGTCAGGCGGCTTCCTGGCGGAGGCGTTGGCAGACCCGGGCGCCCTTCAGGACGTTTTCATGAGCGGCCCTGTAGAGCCGCAGCCTGGGCCTGGCAGTGCTCCCCTTCCGGCCATTGACACTCTTCGCGCGCGCGACTGGCCTGTCGGCGATGCGAACGGGCCTGTGCGTGGAGCCGTGCAACGCCCGCGGGAGGGGCCCAATGGGGCCGCGATCGTGGAAGGATGGGCGTGGAACCGCACCGAGCCGGAACAGATCGTCCATGTGGTGGCGCTTGTGGATGGGTCACCCACGGTGGTCGTGCGCGCGGACCAGTTTCGACACGAACTGTCGACGCCCAACGCGGCGTTGAACGGCCATGGGTTCGCGTTGCCGCTCCCGCCGATCGACGCTGCGCAGCGGCTCGAACTGCGCCTTGTGGAGACGGGGGCGCCTCTGCGGCACGGGTGCTTCACGCGTCAGGGCGAGGTATGGACCGCGGCCGCACCGGTCGCCGTGCGCGCCCTCGCGCGGCGAAGGGATTGGTTCAGCCGGTGGTGGTCGAGGGCGCCTCGTCACCGGACTGGATGAGTCAGACGGGCAGATAAGCGCCCTTCACCGCGCAGGAGGCGCTGAGCGGGCGATTTTTCTGACGCATCATCTTACCGACCTGACTGGTTTAGTCAGGTCTGATGGTGTCGCTCCGGGGGCGTTGAGCTGCGCCGCGTCGAGCAGCTTGCGCTTTTCAAGGATGGCGAGCTCAGCCTCGATGATGCGCAGCCGGGCCTCCGCATCGCGTGCGCGGTATTCGTTCAACTCCACCTTCTGACGGATCTCTTCAAGATTGCTTGGCATGATAATTCACTGTTAGGTTGCGGGATTGCGGCCGTGGGCGGCCGAGAAGTCTCTGTTCAGGTCCCCCAGCGCGCGCTCCATGCGGTGGCCTAAGCGGGTGCGCAGCACCGCCTGATCCGGGAAGCGGCCTTCCAGTTCATGGTAGGCCGCGCGGGCCGCATCGTGCCCCTCTGCCGCGGCCGTGGCGATCACCTTTGACAGGAGGACCATAAAGTGACGGTCCGGATCGAACGCTACGCGCGCGGCGCACTCTTCGATGGCGGCCAATTGACCCTTGAGAGGAACGTCGCCCGCCCCGGCCTCCTCCAGCACGTCGCGCGGGATCTCCCGCGTTAGTCTAAAGTATCCGCTGGAGTACGCGCTCCCCAGGTACTCAAAGTACGGTGACAACGCTTCCTGCGACACCTTTAGAAACGGCAGCCGGTCGATGAAATAGTCTTGCTGGATGACGATCGACCGGCCCGGGATCAGATGCGGATAGAACTCACAAAGGCACGTTTGGTTGATCTTTGGGTTCTTCACAAGATCGAGGAACAGGATCTCGATGGGACCGTCCGACCAGGTTTGGCCGGTAATGTCGCCGATGCGCAGATCCACATATGGGCGCACGTCGGCAATGAGGCGCTCCAACAGCGGCACAAAGGACGAGCCGGTGAGGTCACTGGCGTCGACGCCGTGCCGCTCGAAGAAAGCGGGCATGCCACGGTTGAGCCTTCCTTGCTCGAACGAAATGCAGGGGCGTTGATAGCGAGCGAGGATCGCGTCCCGTTGCCCGTTCGCGGCAATGCCTTCCGCAAAGAGGCGTGTCGATGCGCCCAAAAAGATACCCGCATCGACTATGCGCCCGTACCCTTCATAGCTGTCCCGTGCAAGCCCGAAGAGCACCTCCCGCTCCGTGAGCGACATCATAGTGGGGTGCGCGCGGGCGCTCTCACTCAAAGGTACGCGGTACTGGCGGAGCGCGTCGCCAAGGGAACTGCGCACCAACCCCTTGGCGGGCAGCGGATCTGTTTCGCCCTCAAGGCGCGCCCGGGCACGGGCATGGGCAAGAACGTCGAACGGCCCTTCGGCGCCGAGAGCGGCCGTTGCGGCACCGTCCACTGGGCGGGGCGCAGGGTCGGCGGGTTTGCGAACGCTCAAGGTCAGGCTGATCGCGCTCAGCTCGTCTTCCGGCAGATCCTTCCACGGGGCGAGCAGGCGCTCGCGGGTAGGCGCCGACACAGGACGGTGCCGGGCGCTTTGGGCCAAGATGGAAAAGCCGGCCCGTTCAAAGGCGCTGATGTGTTCCCCGCGCCGCAGCCGGTTGAGGTTGCGTGGCCCCTCCTCCTCGGTGAGAAAGGTGAAGGCGTCATAGGCCCCATCGTTGCGGTAGGCGCGGTGGTCGGCAAGGTCGATGAAGTGATAGCCGAGCCCGCCTGGCGCAGTGCGCTCGTAGAGGAACCGCAGCACGCCATCGACGTCGCTCACGTGCTCGAAGACGGCGAACGAGACGATGACCGACGCCTCGCCGGGTTCTATGTCGGCGTTCACGATATCGCCCACAACGTGGCGCACGCGCCCCTGCGTGCCGGCAAATCCGGCGGCAAAATCGCCGGCTCTAAAGGCCGCCACGTCAAACTCGCGCAGTCGGGCGCGGAAGACCCCTTCGTCGGCGCCGGCCATGAGAAACCGCTCTGGATCGGCCGCCATCTCGGTGAGGATGGTGGCCATCGACTGGGCCGAATAGCGGGCCGAGCGCGGCGGCGACAGGTCGTTGGCCACCGCCCGTTGAAAGCCGTTCAAATAGAAGTAGGTGGCGAGTGCAATGGGGTCGTGCACGCCGGCGCCGAAGTCGACGAACAGACCCCGCTGCCGCACCTCGGCGTCGGCGACCGCCTCTGCGACGGTCGACGCCTTGCGCAAGAGTTTTGCGCTGCCGTGTTTGGTCCCGCCGCCCGCCTGCAGGGCTTGGGCCGGGAACAGGATATGGTTGAGCTTCTCCTTGCGGTTCATCCCGCTGGCAAGGAGGGCGGGGAGTTCGGCGATGAGGAAATCAAGCGCCCCCTCGTGGTCGTTCCCATCAAGGCGCGCGGCGAACCCATCCACGAACTCAGCTTCGCAGAAGGGTTTGCGCCGTTCGCTCATCGGCCGACCGCGACCGCCGGGCGGTGTGTGGCGGCCGGGGCGCCGGCGCCGTCGCTGTCCCCCGGTGCCCCAGTCGCGTTGTGCGCTGACGCGGCGTGCAATGGGCCGGTATGCGCCGGCTCGGTATGCGCCAGTCCAAGGCTCTGAAACCACGCCCATGTGCGTCGCAGCCCGGCCGAGAGGCTCATCGTGGGCGCATATCCGATTTCACGCCGGGCGCGGGAGATGTCGCACCATGCATGGCGAACCTCGCCCTGGCGTGCGGGCAAATGGTGGACCGGCGGCATCTGCTCGGCCCCGACGACCGTCCTGATCTCGCCCAGAAGGTCGAGCAGCGTCGTCCCCACCCCGGTTCCGAGTTGAAAGGTGCCTGCTTTGTCCGCCGCCATGGCCTGCATGATTCCCGCACACACATCGTCCACATAGACGAAATCGCGTGTCTGAAGACCGTCCCCATAAACGGGCAGCGGCTCTTGGCGCCTGATCTTGTTGAAGATGGCGGCAACGACCGAACTTTTGTGGGTGGATCCCGGGCCATAGACGTTGGCGAACCGCAACGACGTGGCGGCGAGGCCGAAGGCCCCGGCGAACGCGCTCAGATACCCTTCCACGGCCATTTTGGAGGCGCCGTAGGGGGAGGTGGGGCAGAGCGGCATCGCCTCGTGGAGGGGTGGCGCGGCGTCGCCGACGATGGCCCCGCCCGTGGAGGCGTTGACGATCGTGGGAACGCCAAGGTCGACCATGCTCAGCAACAGATCATGGGTCGCGACGACGTTTGTCTCGAAGGTGTGTCGTGGGTCGGCAATGGAGTTCATCACCGTCGTGGCAGCGGCGAGATGCACGACAATGTCCACCTGGTCGAGGGCGGCGCGCACGCAGGCCCGGTCGCGCACGTCACCGGCTACGAACTCCACATCATAGGCTTCGACAGCCGATCGGGACCCCAGGGTCTCGTTGTCGAGGATGCGGATCTCCGCGCCGGGCGTTGCTGCGCGCAGCTGCCGCACGAGGTTTGCGCCGATGAAGCCCGCGCCACCGGTGATCAGAACGCGCTTTGCGGAGATGCTCATGGGTGGCTCATCAAGGTGGACACCGCGTCCCAGAAAGTATTCGTCACGTTGCACGACGTCCTCATTGCGAAGTCGACGCCGGCCGCCGCCACCACCCCCACCAACGCCGTGGTGCGGCGGACGCTGTCGGCAGCTCCCCTGCGTGCCCCTCGTTCCTGTCCGATGCGGCGTCGTCATGGCGACGTAACGTGAGCTGGCAGGCCTCCAATGCCACCTGACGCTGCGCTGCGGTTGTCTTCAAGGCGTCGTTCTCCTGGAGAAGGTGCGCGGCGGTGCGCGCCAACTGGGCCACTTCAAGTTCCAGCCGCTCTATTTCTGCGGTGAGGTAGGCGACGCCGCCGTCCATTGCCTCTTGGCCATCTGGCGTTGAAAGGTCCGACCACAGTGCGTCGAGCCGCGCGGAGATGCCGTCAGGCGGCGGGTCGTGTTCTAGAGCGCTGAGGAGTGCCAGCGCGTCCTCTGCACGCGCCTCATCAGGCTTGCCGGCGGATGGCGGCTCATCATGGTCCGCTCCTGAACCGGTTGGTTCGCCGCGGGCCGCGCGCTCTGAGCGCAGCATCGCGCGCGTCCACGCCCGCAAAAGAGCCGCCCGCGCAGCCCGACTGGCCCCCGGATACGAAGGCGGGCGGCGGCCAAGCTCCGCGGATGGGACCACATGCTCGGTGGACGCACCGCTCAGTGGCTCGCTGGAGGTCAATTCGCTGACTTTCACGAAGTGAAGTCGTACCCCATCGAACTCGCCATGCAACCCCGGTGCGATGATCGGGCCGTGCGCCATAAGGCCAGCGCACGTCGGCACTGGCAATGGCACCGTTGGACCCGTCGGAGGGCCACCAAACGGTGCCCGCCCCGAGCGTCAGCAGCAAAAGTCGAAGTCGGAAGCGCCGATCGTCGATGGGTCCCTGTTCAGGAGCCTGATCTCGTTGGCGTTGTCCGCCACGCCGTTGTCGTCCGCGTCCAATCGGATGCGGGTGTGCGGGCCCAACGCCGTGATGAGGAGATCGTCAAAGTCATCGCCCCAATTGTCAAAGAAGACGATCTTGTCGGTCCCAACAGCGAAGTCCGCAATGTTGTCGATCCCTGAATTCGCGACGGTGAAGGCAAATGAGTCAGCGCCCCCACCTCCGGTCAGAACGTCGTTGCCTTCGCGCCCGCTCAA
>JBCDFB010000152.1:0-7402 GCA_039178655.1 Pseudomonadota bacterium
CTCGCTTTCCATGGCCTGGCCCGCAACCAGACCGCTGGGCGAGCCCCCGCTTTCAGCAACGATCTTCAAGAGGGCGGGCAAGCGCTCGGCCGCATCCTCGCCCACGTCGGCCAGCGCCTGGAACGCCAGAAAGATCAGCCCGTCGCCGGCGAGAAGCGCCGTTGCCTCGCCATGCGCCCTGTGGACAGTGGGCCGTCCGCGCCGCACGGCAGCGTCATCAAAGCAGGGCATATCGTCATGCACGAGGGAGGCGCAGTGCAAAAACTCCACAGCGCAGGCAAGGGCGTCGGCCACCAAAGGGCGGTCATCTCCGCACGCGAGCGCCACACCAATGGCAAGGGTCGGCCGGACGCGGGCACCGCCGGGAAACAAAGCGTCTCGCACCGCCGCGCCGAGCCCCTGCGGCACGTCCCGCCCGGCAAGATGGCGGCGCAACGCCCCATCTACCCGAGCGGACCAGACCGAATGCTGAGCGTCCATAGATGAAGGGCCGTCGCTCTCAGTTGACACTTTGCTCTGCCCACGAAACGTTATCGAAAGCGCCCTGACTGTCAATTCGCCGCGCGCTCGCGGACCGTGATCAAGGGGCGCCCTACCATCGGGGAGACGGGTTCCATGGGCCACCGCGCGGTGATTGTCGGCGCCGGCTTTGGGGGGCTTGCCGCCGGGCTGAGGCTGCAGGCTGCGGGTGTGGAAACGACCATCCTGGAGCGGCAGGCCAACGTTGGTGGCAAGGCGCGAAACCACACTGTGGCGGGGGAGCCTATCCCCGGCGGACCGTCGGTGATGACCATGCGCACGGTTTTTGATGAGCTTTTTGCCCTTGCCGGCGAACCGCTCGGCGCGCGGGTCACACTCAAGCCGCTCGACGTCCTCGCCCACCACCGCTGGTCCCCGGCGGAGCAGCTCGACCTCTTCCTGGACATTGACAGGACAGCGGACGCCATTGCCGACTTCGCCGGAAGCGCGGAGGCCGATGGCTACCGCAAGTTCGTCGCCGCCGCGCAAGCCATTTTTGCGACTGTGGATGGGCCGTTCATCCACTCGCCAAAACCTGATCTCATCGGCCTTGCTCGGGCCATGGGTCTGTCGGGCGCAAGCACCATCAAACCGTTCGACACCATGTGGTCCGCCCTGGGCACGCACTTTTCCGACCCGCGCCTCAGGCAGCTTTTCGGCCGGTACGCCACCTATTGCGGCTCCTCTCCCTTTGATGCGACGGCGACACTCATGCTGGTCGCCCACGTTGAGCAGGCCGGCGTTTGGGCGCCTGAGGGGGGGATGGCGGCCCTTGCAAAGGGCCTTGCCGACGCGTTCGTGGACCTGGGCGGAAACATCGAGCGTTCAGCGCCTGTGCAGCAGATCGTGGTTGAGCGCGGACGCGCAAAAGGTGTGGCGACTGAGGGTTCCCAATACCCGGCAGACACAGTTGTTTACGCTGGCGATGTGGCGGCGCTGGGCGCGGGAATGCTCGGCGCGGCGCCCGCGCGGGCGGCCGGCAAGGTGAGCCCCAAGCAGCGGTCCTTATCGGCGGTGACGCTCTGCGGGCGGATCGCCGGACCGCAGCCTTTCGGCCATCACACTGTGGCTTTCAGCGGCGACTACCGGGCAGAGTTCGACAACTTGTTCGGCGCCCGCAAGCGCCCCGACGAGCCGACCATTTATGTCTTCGTCCCATCTGAGACGCCGCGCGAAGATGGCTCGCAAGGGGCACTCATTGTTATGAACGCGCCGGCGGACGGTGACATGCACGGCTACACAGCAGACGACGGTCGGGCCTGTGTTGCCGAGGCGCTGGCAACGCTCAGCCGATGCGATCTCGCCACCTCTTTGGAGGATGTGGTGGTGACGACGCCCGGCGATTTCCATGCGCTGCTGCCGGGGACAGGCGGCGCCCTCTACGGCCGTCATTCCCATGGTTGGAGTGCGGCATTTCAGCGACCTCAGCTGCGCACGAAGGTCAAGGGGCTTTACCTTGCCGGTGGGAGCGTTCATCCCGGGCCGGGGGTACCGATGGCGGCCCTCTCGGGACGAATGGCGGCTGAATGCTTGATGAAGGACTTCGATTTGCAGAGCCCGCCCCCCCAGGCGGTTACATCTGGTGGTATCTTGACGGCGTAAGCGAGGACGGGCGCCACGCCATCACCGTGATCGTCTTCATCGGCAGCGTGTTTTCGCCCTACTACGCCTGGTCTGGAAAGCGCGATCCGCTCAATCACGTGGCGGTCAACGTCGCGCTCTACGGAAATCCAGGCCGCTGGGCGATGACCGAGCGGGGCCGCAAGCGAGCCCAGCAGCGGGAAACCGGCTTCTTTGTGTCCAACAGCGGTATCGAGCGGACCGCTGAAGGCTTCCGCATTCAGGTGGACGAGCGCTGCATGCCCATTCCCCGGCGGCTCAGCGGGGAGATCCTGATCAAGCCCGATGCACTGACGCCGCGCGCCTTTGCCATTGACACCAAGGGCGAGCACCACTGGCGGCCCCTTGCCCCTTCAACGCCCGTTGAAGTGCGCATGAGTGCGCCCGCCCTCAACTGGAATGGGACCGGCTATCTGGACATGAATTGGGGGACAGTGCCTCTGGAGGCCACATTCTCCCATTGGGACTGGATGCGGGTTGACCTCGGCAACGGGCACTCCGCCATCTACTATGAGACTGAGGAGTTGAGCGGGCAGGGCAAGCGCCTTGCCCTCAAATGCGCCCCCAATGGTGCCGTTGAGGAATGCGCGCCCTCCGTTCGCCATGACCTTCCGCGCACCCTTTGGAGGGTCAAACGCTCCGGCTGGTCAGACGGCGACGGGCCGACGGTGCGCCGCACGCTGGAAGATACGCCGTTTTACGTGCGCACAGAACTCGACGCCGATCTGTTCGGCGCGCGGCGGACCGCTATCCAGGAAAGCCTCTCTCTGCGGCGCTTCAACAACACCGTCGTGAAGCTGATGCTACCGTTTCGGATGCCGCGATTGCCGTGATGCTTCGGCCGCAAGGGCCTTGTCACGCCGCAGGGACCAAAGCTCCCAAATGGCGAACGTCAGCACGCCGCCGAACACGAGAACCATTTCGATGGCGATGATCACGCCAATGTCCATTCCCAGTCTCCTGACACAAACGATCTGTCCGCGTGGGCCTCACGCCACCCCTTTCGCTGGGGTGTTCCGACGCACTATACTGTAGTTCAAAGCTGTCGCGAACCCGACCCAGAGTAAGTAAGGCGTCAGAAGTACCGCCGCGAGCGGTGACACCGGATAAAACGCTACCATCGTTGCGGCAATGGCAACAAACATCAAAACCGCGTCAATTAACGCCAAATCCATCCGCTTCATGCCGAAGAAGAGCACGGACCAGGCCCCGTTGAATACGAGCTGTAGTCCGTAAAGGGTAAGCGGAAGAGCAAGCTGGCCCGGCTGCGCGTCCAGGGTGAACCTGTAGCCCGCGTAGGCGATGAGGGCGTAAAGCAACGCCCATGCAGGCCCAAAAAGCCAGTTGGGAGGTGTCCAGGGAGGCTTCTCTAGGGATTCATACCACTCACCAGGAAGAAATACCGCACCGGTGACTGCAACAGCCAAGTTCGCACCAAAAAATGCGATGAGAAGTGTCCAATCTTCCATGCCGTTCTCCGTCGGCGTGAGCGCAGCCTACACCAGCCGACGCAACATTATCGCGCCAAAGCCGGTCGGAAACCCCTTGCCTACTATCAGGGCCTACAACCAGAACCCTTATAGGCACGGGCGAAAACCATCATGGTCTTTAAAATCGTTCTGACGCGGGATCGCCGCCCGATCGGTTATGCAATTCTACTGCCGGACGCCCGTTTAAGGCGAGAGCTGTGCGCTTAGCATACCAAGCGCAGTGTGAACGCTTTTTGATCGGATGCTCCCGCGGCCCACATCGCCGAAGGTCTCGCGCACAACGGCCAACGTCTGCGCTGGCTGGCCATCCGCTCCCCGGCGCGCCACCGCGAAATGGACGAGACCGACGGGCTTTTGGGCTGTGCCGCCGCCCGGTCCCGCAACGCCGGTGACCGAAACGGCGAGGATCGCCGGTGCGTCCAGGAGCAATTGATCGGCGGCCGCTTCGGCAAGGGCGCGGGCTGTCTCTTCGGACACGGCGCCATGGGCGGCAAGCACGCTTTGCGGCACGCCGAGCCGCATTTTGGCCTCGTTCGAATAGGTGATGAAGCCACCGGCAACCACGTCTGACGAGCCTGGGACCGCTGTCAGTGCAGCGCCCACCAGGCCGCCGGTGCAGCTTTCCGCGGTGGCAAGCATCAGCCCTTTGGCCCGTGCCAACGCAAGAACGGCCTGGGCGCGGTCAAACAGTTCCGCGTCGATCATGGGGCTGCCTCCGGATCGGCGAACCGGCGCACGGTGGCGAGGGCTTGTGCGGCAATCCCCTCGCCACGGCCGGTAAAGCCGAGCCGTTCGGTGGTGGTTGCCTTCAAGGACACGCGGCGATGGTCAAGATCGCAAATCTCAGCAATGCGCCGGCGCATCGCATCCCGCAGCGGGCCGATTTTCGGCCGCTCGCAGATGATGGTGAGATCCAGATGCATTACCTCGCCCACGCGCCGCACCCGCTCCGTCGCGTCGCGCAAGAAGCGGTCTGACGCCGCGCCCGCCCACTGCGCATCCGACGGCGGGAAGTGGGCGCCGATATCGCCGTCACCAATGGCGCCCAAGAGCGCGTCCGTGATTGCGTGAAGGGCAACGTCTGCGTCGGAATGGCCGGCAAGGCGCATGTCTTCATCAAGGGTCAGCCCGCACAGGATGAGGGGGCCGCCAGGCACGAGGCGGTGCACATCGAACCCTTGGCCGACCGTGGTCATTCCTGTGACAGCGCGCTCGGCTGCGGCGAGGTCATCTTGTGTTGTGATCTTGAAATTTCCCCGCTCTCCCGCGACCACGACCACTGCGTGGCCCGCCGCTTCCATGACACCGGCATCGTCCGTCAACGCTTGCGTTGACAGGGCGTGGGCGTCTTTGAGCGGACCGAACAAAAAGCCCTGGGGTGTCTGCGCTTGAAACAGCCCACTGCGGTCGACCGTTTCGCACACTGCCCCGGCCTCAACGCGCTTTAGCGTATCGGCGACCGGCACGCCTGGGATGACAGCTGCGTGCGCGTCAAGCGCGTCGATCACCCTGCCGATGATGGCCTGACTCAGAAACGGGCGCGCCCCGTCGTGGATGAGGACCTTGCGGGGCGGATCGCCCGACAGCGCCTCAAGCGCTGCGGCAACCGAGGCCTGGCGCGTATCACCGCCGACGACGCTGGTGAGCCTACCCGCCCGCGGGCCGATGGCAGCGCTGAAGACATCTTCATCCTCCTCGCCGATGGCAACGACAACGCGTCGCACACGCTCATTGCGCAGGAAGGCGTCGATGGCGCGGGCCACCACCGATTTGCCGCCGACGGCGAGGAATTGCTTGGGGGTTTGCGCGCCAAGCCGCGTTCCCCGGCCGGCTGCAAGGACGATGGCATCGGTGATGGCAGCGCTCATGGTGGGTGGCGTTAGCACGGAACGGGGGAGTGTGTGGCTGTCATTGCTTGCCAATTTTCGTGCCATGGCGAAAATATGTGCATGTGCAGTACACATCGTGGTCGTCATTGTCTGTGAATTCAGTTCGCATCGGTCCCATCACATTGCCGGGTTGCGCGCTTCTGGCGCCCATGTCGGGGATTAGCGACTGGCCGTTTCGCGTTCTGGCGGCCCGCTTCGGCGCCTCGCTGGTGGTGAGCGAGATGGTGGCCGCCGGCCGACTTGTGGTGCGCGACGCCGAAGCGGTGCTGAAGACAGAAGGCAAGGGCATCGGCATCCACGCTGTACAGCTTGCCGGCTGCCACGCCCATCACATGGCCGAGGCGGCCCGCATTGCCGAGGGCGCGGGGGCGCAGATCATCGACATCAACATGGGCTGTCCGGCCAAGCGCGTGGTGGGCGGCTGGGCAGGCTCCGCGCTGATGGGCGATTTGGATCATGCAGCGCGCCTGATCGCGGCCACCAGGGCGGCCGTCTCGGTGCCTGTGACGGTCAAAATGCGGCTGGGCCTCGACAAATCGTGCCTGAATGCGCCTCTCCTTGCCCGCCGGGCCGAGGAGGAGGGTGCTGCGCTCGTCACCGTGCACGGGCGCACGCGGGCGCAAAAGTACAAGGGCACTGCCGATTGGGACGCCATTCGCCCGGTGAAGGAGGCTGTATCCATCCCCGTGGTCGCCAACGGAGACTGCGCCAGCGTTGCGGACGCGCGAGCGATGCTGCGCGCATCCGGGGCGGACGGTGTGATGGTGGGGCGGGCGAGCGTCGGCGCCCCATGGCTCCCTGCGTTAATCGCGAAGGCGCTTGTGGGGCAGAAGGTTGAGGGTGTGCCGGCCACGGCCGCGGAGATCGGACAGGTGGCGCTGGAGCACTTCGACCTTTCGGTTGAGCGGGCGGGTGCACGCCACGCGGTCAAGCTCTTTCGTAAGCATCTTGCCGGGTACGCGGCGACGGCGTGCGTTGGCGGGTCTTTGCTTCGGGCGGCGCTGACCGCCGATGCGCCGGGTGCGGTGCGTGCGGCCATGATTGCGCTGTTTCAGGAGCGGCCCTTTGAAGTGGCGGCGGCATGATGAACCAGGGTAAGCGCGTGACATCCTCAGCGATCCTGAACGCACTCCCTCACGCCATCCTGGTGCTGAACGCCGATGATGACATCATCGCGGCTAACGATGCCGCCCAAGCGTTCTTCGGCGCGAGCCTGAACCACCTTCGCCAGCGGCCGCTGTCGGCCATTGTGCCCTTTGGTTCACCGCTCCTTGCGCTGCCCCACAAAGTCCGGGAAGAGAATGCCTCTCTGGTGGAGTATCGGGTCGACCTTTCCTCCCCCCGCACCGGCTCCGGCCATATTGTGGACATTCATGCCGTGCCGCTGCCTGAGGACCCAGAGGTGGTGGTGTTGACGTTGGACAGGCCCTCCATGGCCGAAAAGATCGATCGTGCGCTCACCTCCCGCAGCGCTGCCCGCTCCGTATCAGGGCTTGCTGCAATGCTTGCCCACGAGATCCGCAACCCGTTGTCCGGCATCCGCGGCGCGGCCCAGCTCATTGAGCCTGAACTCGGTGAGAACGACCGCGCGCTCGCCCGGCTGATCACCGATGAAACCGACCGCATCGTGAAGCTCATCGACCGGATGGAGGTGTTCGGGGATGCACGCCCGGTGCAGCGTGCGCCGGTCAACATTCATGATGTGCTTGACCATGTGGAGCGCTTGGCAAAGACCGGCGTTGCGCGCACGATCGACATCAAGAAGCAGTACGACCCGTCCTTGCCGCCCGTGCACGCCAATCGCGACCAGTTGGTCCAAGTCTTCCTCAATTTGGTCAAGAACGCCGCAGAAGCAATTGACGGGCGCGGCACGATTACCCTTTC
>JBCDFB010000153.1:0-7387 GCA_039178655.1 Pseudomonadota bacterium
CCTGATCGCCGGGCTCAGGGCAGCCGAAGCGGCAAGCCGGGACGGCATTGCCGCACTGCCCGAACCCGTGGTGCGCGAGGTGCTGACCTTTGCGGTGGACGCCGCCGCGGTGACGTGTACACGCCGGGGGGCCGACCTGCCGCGCACTGGCGAGTTCGGCGCGGTGAGCTGATCCGCCCCGGACGCTGCCGCAGCGATCATGATTGGAAAGGGCCGTTGAATGGCTGAGGCGACGACGCGCATCAGGAAAGTGTGGGGGGAGGGGCGCACCGCGCTCAATGGCTGGCTTGCTGTTCCATCAACGCTGTCGGTGGCGGCGATGGCGGGCGCCGGATGGGACAGCCTGACCGTTGATCTGCAGCACGGCACTGCCGACTACGCGCAGATGCTTGCCATGCTGCCGGCCATCGAGCAGGCGGGTGTCACGGCCATGGTGCGCGTCCCATGGAACGAGCCGTCCATTGTGATGCGCGCGCTCGACGCGGGCGTCATGGGCGTGATTTGCCCGATGATTGAGAGGGCGGACGATGCACGCGCCTTCGTGAAGGCGTGCCTTTACCCGCCGCTCGGGGCGCGCAGCTTCGGGCCGGTGCGCGCAAGGCTGATTTATGGTGACGGCTATCCAGCGGCCGCCAATGAGAGTGTGCTGCCCATTGCCATGATCGAGACCCGTGCGGCGCTGGACAATCTCAACGAGATCGCCGCGGTGCCGGGGCTTGCCGCCCTTTACATCGGCCCGTCCGACCTTTCTTCGGCACTGGGCTTTCCGCCGGGGTTCGACCGGACCGAGCCGGAGATGCTTGGCCACATAAAGCGGGTGCGCGAGGCGGCGGAGGCGAACGGGCTGGCGCCGTGCATTCACTGCGGCACGCCGCAGTATGCAGCGCAAATGGCGGCGGACAGGTTCAAGCTCGTCACCGTCGGGTCGGACGCGCGGTTCATTGAGGCTGGGGCAAAAGCCGCTGCCGCAGCCTTCCGCGGGTGAGGCGGGCGGGGCCTAGCCCTTGGGCGGGGTATCTTCGCTGAAGGGAGCAATGGGCTGACGTTCGGCGAGGAGCCAGGCGTCAGCCACGTGAATGAGCGGTTGCAGGTCCACATCGCTGGCGCCGCGGGCGCAAAGGTCCGCGAAGCGGGCGTAAAGGTGCGGGTATTCTTGCTCCTTCGCGTCAACCACCGTTTCGCCGTCCCGTTCCAGCTTCTCGCCGCCTCTGGTGAGCGTCAGCGTGGGGCCGTCGGTTTTGACGATCATGGTCCAGGTGGGCGGGTCCGGGTGATCGAAGTCGAAGGTGCATGCGATGGGAAGGCCCGCACTGTCGGTGAACTTCAGTTCAGCGCGCATGGGTTGGACGGCGTTTTGCGGCACGAACAGCGTTCCCGACACGGCGAAGAAGGGGCGGGGCAGCGCGTGGGTGAGGATGGAAACGGCGTTGATGCCCGGGTCGAAGACGCCGTAGCCACCGGCTTGCCAGATCCATTCCTGGCCGGGGTGGTAGACCCGCACGTCCTCCTTCCAGATGACGTCAACGCTTCTGGGGGGATGGTTCGCCATGGCGCTCCGGAAGGCCTCCACGGCCGGCGCGTACCGGGAATGCCAGGTGGCAAACAGTGTGACGCCCTTGTCCCGCGCGGCGGCTTGAAGGGCGAGCACTTCGCTGATGGTCTGCCCCGGCGGCTTTTCCAGAAACACATGCTTGCCGGCCCTGATGGCCTCGTGTGCCATGGGCGTGCGCACGTGTGGCGGGGCGCAAAGGATCACAGCGTCAAGCTCAGGGCCCTCGGCAAGCATCTTCGTGATGGAGGGAAATGTGGGCACATGGGGGAGCGTGGCGTTTCGGCTGGCCGCCGCGACGAGGGTGACGCCTGCCTCGCCCGCGATGGCCGGAAGATGCTGTTTGCGCGCAATGGCGCCAATGCCCACGAGACCGATCCGCATCCTTGTTCTATCCTCCACGCAAATGAGTGCCCGCTCTAAGGCGTCATGCCTTTTTCGCAAAGCGCGGCCCGTGACCCGGCCGCCCGAGAAAGTGGTTTGCGCTGCGCCCCGCCGGCCGGCCATCGGGATCTGAAAGGGGACGGTGACATGAACGAAGCAAAGACAATCGTGCCCGGCGCCAAATCGCTTGGCGCCCCGTTTGCCGACGGTTTTGCCGGTGGATGCTTTTGCGGCGACATTGCCTATGAGGTGAGTGCGCCGCCCCGCTTTGCCTACATCTGCCATTGCAGCGACTGTCGGCGAATCAATGGCAGTGCGTTTCACACCGGACTGGTCGTGGACGCGCACGCCTTTAAGATTGTGCGCGGCAGCCCGGCTCGGTTCGACTGCATCGCCGATAGCGGCAACGTCATCTCGCGCTACCACTGCGCCGCGTGCGGCGCGCAGCTTTACTCCCAGACCAGCGCGGATCCGTCCATTGTGTCCGTAAAAGCTGGCAGTGTGACCTCTGTGCCACACAGCGAGATTGTGCCCACTGTGGAGATCTTCGTGACCAGCGAGGTGGAGTGGAACGCCCAGGCAGGCGGCACGATCCGCTATGCGCGGGGGATCCGCGGTCAGTCGCCGCTCTGACCGGCGCGCACGCTCAGCCCCCGCCGCGTTGGATATCGCGCGCGGAGCTGTGGCCAGGCAAATCATTTGCGTTGACGCCACCAGCCAACTGGTTCAGGCCCATCACCATGAGTGATGTGTCCCTTGTTCGTGTGGCGCGCCCTCGTTGGCGCGTCGTCCTTAGTGCGAGCGCCGCGTTGGCGGCCTTCCTCGCCATGGGCTTTGCGCTTTCTTCCGGCCTGGGGCTCATCGACATGGCGCGTTGGGCGGCCGCGCAGCAGCGTGCCTTCCACGACATGGTCACCCAGCTTCTCTCGCTGGAAAGTGGGAACGTGGGGGCGATTGCCGCGCTCCTGGGAGCCTGCCTCATCTACGGCTTTGTGCATGCCGCGATCCCGGGGCACGGCAAGTTTCTCATTGCCGGGGCAGGACTGGCGAGCAATGCGTCTGCGGCGCGGCTCGTGGCGATTTCTCTGATGGCGAGCTTTTGCCAGGCCGCCACCGCGGTGGCGCTGGTCTATGGCAGCTTCACCATGCTCGACATCACTGCGGGATGGGCAATGATTGCGACGGATAGGGTGCTGATCCCGCTCAGCTACGTGGCCATCATGCTGATCGCGGTGGTGCTCATCCGCCGGGCGGGAAGAGGCTTGAAGGCGATTTGGCACGATACGTTCGGCGGTTCGGACTATCCCGGGGCCGTCCACCACGTGCAATACGGCGAGTGTGGTTGCGGCCACCGACATGGTCCCACGCCCGATGAGGTGGCGAACCTTCATTCGGTCCGCGACGCGCTCATGCTCATCATCGGCATTGGGTTGCGCCCGTGTACCGGCGCGGTGTTCGTTCTGGTGGCCGCCTGGCGGCTGGGACTTTTGGAGGTCGGCGTGTTCTCCGCCGCTGCCATGGCCGCTGGCACAGGCGCTTTTGTGAGCCTGGTGGCCATCTCAGCCGTGACGGCCCGCGGCGCCACGTTCCTGACTGCTGGGGCCGAACGGGCGCGGTTCCTTGCGCCTCTGCTTCAGCTCTTTGCCGGTGTCGCGATCCTCTTCATTGCGATGGCCTTTTTGCTGGCGGCGGTCACACCGCTTTAGCGCTGGTGCACCCGCATTTGACTGTGGCGACCTAAGCCAGCAGACCGGGGGCGCAACGCTTTGCAGCTTCTTCTGAGGCCGCCAGCACATCTGCCACCTGCCACCTGCCACCTGCGCAAATGAGAGCCCGAGGACGACGAAGACTATGCCCCAGACAATGAAGGGGGTGCTTGCCCCAGTGGTGACGCCGTTTGTGGACGGCAGACCCGACCGTGCGCGCCTGTCGGCCCATTGCCGCTGGCTGTTGGACCGGGACTGCGGGCTCGCCGTATTCGGCACCAACTCTGAGGGCAATTCGCTCAGCGTGCCGGAAAAGATCGATCTGATCGATGCGCTGATTGAAGATGGGCTCGACCCGGCGCGCATGATGCCCGGTGCCGGCGCGTGCGCACTGCCGGACGCCATCGCGCTGTGCAAGCACATTGCCGCGAAGGGCTGTGGCGGTGCTTTGACACTGCCACCCTTTTACTACAAGGACGTCAGCGATGATGGGATTTTTGCGTTCTTTGCGGACTTAATAGACGGGGTTGGGGACGCGAACCTTGCTATTTACCTCTACCACATTCCGCCCATTGCTGGCGTCGGCTTTTCGCTGGATCTCATCGAGCGGCTGATTGCCGGCTTTCCTGACACGGTGCGGGGCATCAAGGATTCGGGCCGGGACGATACCAATACCTTTGCAATGCTTGAGCGGTTCCCGGGTTGGGGGGTGTTTCCCGGCAACGAGACGAATTTGCCGGCGTTCATGAAGGCTGGCGCAGTGGGCACCATCTCCGCCACCTGCAATGTGAACGCTGCCGGCATTGTGGACGTTTACAAGAACTTTGACGCGCCGGACGCGGACGTGCGCCTTAAGCGCGCGAACACGGTGAGAGGCACATTCAGCCGCTGGCCCATGATTTCTGCGATGAAGGCGGCCATTGCCCACTTCCGCGATGATCCGGCGTGGGCGGCGGTGCGGCCTCCGTTGCTCGCGCTGCCCGAAAGTGAGGCCGAAGCCTTGCTCGCAGCGCTGAAGGAGATCGACTACACGCTTTAATGCCAGGCTGTTGCCGGCCTCGCTATGTGCCAGCGGCGGGCGCGGGCGCGCGCTGGTCGGCAATTTCCCGCACCTTCGGCGTGGTCCACGCAAATCGGATGGCAAGGATGCACGAGAGTGCTGAGCCGATGACGATGTAGAACGGCAAATCAAGGTCAAGCCCGCTCAGCCAGCCGCCCATGACAGCCAAGATGCCGCCCACCGCGGTGAAGACCACGAGGCTCATGCCCATCACCCAGCCTTGCTCTTCATCCGGCACGCTGTGGGAGAACATGGCAAGCATTGTGGGATAGGCGACGCCGAAGACGAAGTAGAACGTGAAGACCGGCACGAAGCAGAGCCAGGCAATGGGCGAGGCGATGAACAACGCCACGGACAACGTCCACACCACCATTGTGCCGACGATGATGTGACGCTTGGAGAAGCGGCGGTGGGCGGGCACGATCAGATATGTGCTCGACAAAATGATGGCGAGACCAATGGTGGCAAAGACCAAGCTGTTTTCCACCTCACCAAACCCAAACCGCGTGGTGAGGTAGTTCTCTACAAAGATATAGAACGTGACATTTGCAATGTGAAAAAAGAATAGGGCCGCTGTTAGCCGCATGACAGTGGGATAGCGGGCGAGCTTTGCGAATATATCGACAATTTCCAGCGGGTGAAATACGTACTTCCCGCGGCCCGTTTTGATGTCGTGAAAGAAAAGGGCGACCATGAGCGTCGTCACGACCACAAGGAAAAGTGCAGCAAAGAAGGGAAGCTTGAAGTTGGCCACGGAGCCGAGGAGCGCAGGCGAGGACAATAGCCCGCCGAGCAGTGGGCCGCCGATGAGGCCCATACTGGTCCCGATCATGATGAGGCCCATGTTGCGCGCCCGTTCCTCCGCGTTGGCGCTGGCGTCCACCAGCGCGGCCTGGGCGATGGGTTGGTTGCCTGCGGTGAACCCTGTGATGAGCCGCCCCACGATCAGAAGCGGAAGGCTGTTGACGTAGAGCGCGATTATGGTCAGCCCGTAGCCGAACATGGCGCCGAACAGGCAAATGAGCATGGCGCGCTTTCGCCCGATGATGTCGGACAGCTGCGAAACGTACGGCGCGCCGATGGTCCATGCGATGAAGAAGCTGCCGATCACGATGCCGAAGGTGAGCTGACGCGCGGCAGTGCTTGCGCTCTGCGGCATGAAGCCGGCGGCCGGGTCCATGACCAGCGTATTGATGATGGGGAAGACCAGGCCTTGGCCGATGATGTCGATGAAGACAACAAAGACGAGGGCGACCTTTGCAAGGATGGGCATGGTTGCCTTTCGTGACCGCAGCGGGTGGCCTGGGTCTGTCGCTTCAGCGTTGCATCAGTGCATCGCGTTCTGCCGGGTGTTGGCGAACCTGTCCAGCCTGGGAGCGCCCTGACTGCTGATCGGCGATGACTGCTGACTGGGTTCACCGCGGCGCAGCAACGCTGCCCGTGGCAAACGCCGTTCTTGTTCGAGCGCCGTGCAGAATGGGGGAGAGGACCTATGGGAGGATGGGAGCAGGGGAGCGCACGCCATCGCCGAACCGGTGTGTGGCCAGAATAATGGCTGCCTTTGCGCGAGCTGTTGACGAGGCGGACGGGGAGGAGGCGAGGGTGGCTGCTGCCAGCGTGAGCCCGAGCGAGCGCACTGGGAAAAGCCGAATAGAAGACAGGTGGCTCACCCAGGGCTTTCTGCCGCGTCCTTACAGGGCGCGGGCAAGGAATGGAGCACTGCGCTTGTTGTGAGGGAGCATCTGCTTGAACGCATCTGCAATCCGTGGGGGCGCGCGAAAGCCAGCCCTAAGCGGCGGCGCGTTGTCATGGCGCTGGATCGCGCCGTCGACCACTGAGCACGCCTTAGGCAGCAGATCACGCCATGCGCCGGCATACGTTTGGCCGGCGGCTGGCCGGCGCAGTGGGGATCTTGTCACTGGTGTATCGCTCGCGCGCCGGGGTAGCGTCCCCGCAGCCGCAGCCGCAGCCGCAGCCGCAGCCGCAGCCGCAGCAACGGGCGGCGGGAGCGCGCGTGCGCCACGAGGCTGGGTTTGCACCCTGCCCAGATGTGGACTGGCAAGCGCCCGTTTGTTCGTGAAACTGGCCGTTACCCGGCGCTGCCGGCGGCGATGACGCCGAAGGCGAGGCCGACGATGAGAAATGGGAGGCGCATGCGTTTCCGATCGCGGAAAACGTAGGCCAGTACGAGGAAGGTCACCGCAATTGCGATGGCCGCACCCATTTCCATGTCACAAACTCCAGTTTCGTGGGGACCGTGCGGGTGTCACTCCGCGGCGGCCGGGGGAGGTGGGATTGGATCGTATGAGAAGGTGCAAACGTCTTCGGCAGGCCTGGCGGCGACCTACTCTCCCGTGGCTTAAGCCAGAGTACCATCGGCGCTGCGGGTCTTAACGGCCGAGTTCGGAATGGGATCGGGTGTGGGCCCCGCGCAAAGGCCACCAGGCCGGCAGAAGACGTTTGTTTCGTGAAACTGGTCATCGAATGGAAAAGCCGGCGAGTACGAGGACCGCCATCAAAGCACGCAAAAGCCCCAATCTTATGATCGGAAGCCCGACGTTGCTCCAACGCACGGAGATGTAAATCGCCGCGCAGGTGGCAAGCATCAAGATGATGATTGCCGTTTCCATTAAATGCACTGGAATGGGCATGGGTTAATGAGAGTGATCAAGCCGATCGAGCGATTAG
>JBCDFB010000154.1:0-7361 GCA_039178655.1 Pseudomonadota bacterium
GCAGAGGCGCTCGGCGCGGAACGCATCATCCAGCGTTATTCCCGGCTGGTGATCGACTGTAACCGCCCGCCCAGCGAGCCCACCGCCTTTCCCGAGCGGGTGGACGGCACCGACGTGCCCGGCAACAGGGATCTTACCGCCAGGGAGGCTGCCCGACGGGTTGCGGAGATTTTTCATCCGTACCACGCAGCGGTTGCGGCCGCGGTGGACGAGCGGCTGTGCGCCGGCATCAGCCCGATCCTGGTTGCCATGCATTCCTACACACCAAGCCACAGCGACTTTCCAGGGGAACGTCCCTGGCCGGTATGCGTGCTTTTCAACCGCGACCCTTCGCTGTCGCTGGCGCTGTCTGCAGTGCTGAAGGAGGAGGGTGTGAACGTGGGCGAAAACGTGCCTTATCAAGTCGGCGCGGTGAGCGACTACACCATCCCCGTCCATGGCGAGGCGCGCGGCATTCCCCACACGCTCATTGAAGTGCGCCAGGACCTCATCGGCACGGCGGAAGGCCAGGCCCATTGGGCGGGCCGGCTTGCTGCCGCACTCCCCCGCGCGATGCAAAAACTCGATCTCTAGGAGCCACACGTGACCGCCATTTTCGACGAGCCCAAGGTGGGCACGATCGCGAACTACGAGCTGAACGCCATCATGCGCGGCCGCTCCTTCCCCATCGAGCGGCAGGACGACTGTTTGACCGGCCTGCCCTGGGTGCCGGCAAACATTTGCCTGTCGCCGTCCAACACCATTCCGCCGGACAACCCCTTTGGTCCCATGGGCGAGACAAAGGTGGTGCCGGACCTGTCAACGCGCATGGTCTTTCCCGCGCGCGAGGACCGGCCGGCAATGGCCCTGTGGCTCTGTGACATCCTCACCCACGACCGAAAGTTCTGGGAAGGCTGCCCGCGCATGCAGCTTAAGCGGGCCTTGAATGACCTTAAGGCTAAGTACGGTCTGACGCTGCGGGTGGGGTTTGAGCACGAGTGCTACATCCACGGGCTGGAGGAGGCCTACACACCTGCCTTTTCACTCGCCGGGGCGCGCAAAGTGTCAGGCCTTGCGGCGGAGGTGCAGCAAATCCTGGGCACTGCAAACACCAGGCTCGACCAGTTCGTGGCCGAGTTTGGCGAGAACCAGTTTGAAATCTCAAGCCCAGTCCGCCCAGCGCTCGTGGCGGCGGACCACGCGGTTTTGGCCCGAGAGGCCATCCGCGATGCGGCACGCGGGCGCGGTGCCCACGCCACCTTCGCCCCCAAGCCGGACGTCACCAAACCTGGCAGCGGCGTCCACATCCACTTCAGCCTCTGGGACGATGCAGGTGCGGCGCGAACCGCTCATGCGGGCGCCATGACGGCCACATCAGGATCGTTCACCGCAGGGATCGTCAAATATCTTGAGGCGATCATGGCCTACACGACCCCCTCGCCCAACTCGTTCCAAAGAATTGCGGAGAGTTCGTGGGTCGGGGTTTACGCCTGTTTCGGCGTGCGCAACCGGGAAGCTGCCATTCGCCTTTGCCCCCGCAACGCAGCGAGAGACGGCAGCCACCCCGCAGCCTCCCTGGAGTTCAGGCTTTGCGACGGGTCATCCAACCCATACCTTGCCCTTGCCGCCATCGTGCGCGCCGGCATGATGGGACTTGCCGAAGCGCTCGATCCGCCGGCCAGCGTGGAACAGGACCCCGCGCGTATCCCCGAAGCTGACCGTCAAGCCATGGGTCTGCGCCGCGTGCCGAAAAAGCTGAAACACTGCCTCGCCGCAGCGGCCCCTCTGGCGCCGGAATGGTTCGGTGATCTCTTCTGGGCCGCCTACGACAGTGTGCGCCGCAACGAGATATCGGACGCGCAATCCGCCGGCGCCAGCTACCCCGCGCAACTCGCCCGGGCCATCTGAAAACGGACGGCGCGCTGCGCCGACATTTTTTTCAGGACGAGGCGTTCCCCCTCGCGCTCCCCCATCTCGGCGATGGCCAGGGTTTGATGACCGATGCCCTGGCGGGCAGCGTCCAACAAACCCGCACCAAGCGTTCGCCGACTTTTCCTGGCGTCAAGGGTTCGGCTTCGCCCCGTCCTCGCCATGCTCGCCTTCGGCTGCTCGTGGCTGCGGGCGGCCCTTGACACCAACAAAAGCCTCTGGGGGCAGGCACAGGTCTATGATGGTTGCGAAATGGGGATGGTGGGCGCGACAGGGATTGAACCTGTGACCTTTCCGGTGTGAACGGAACGCTCTCCCGCTGAGCTACGCGCCCCCAAGGCGCGCCTAACTACGCGCTCGATGGCGAGCTGACAAGGGTCTCAGCATCCCGCCGCAAAACGTCAAGCGCCACTTTGCCCAGCGCCGTTTTCGGCAGCGCATCCACGATGCGCACGTCTCGCGGAACCTTAAACCGCGCCAAGCGATCCGCCAGGAAACCGTGCAGCGCCTCAGCCGTGAGCACGCCGGAAGGGACCACAAACGCCACCGGGGCCTCTTGCCACTTCGGATCGGGCTTGCCCACCACCGCGCACTCCCGCACCGATGGATGCTCCAGAAGCACGCGCTCAATCTCAGCGGGATAAATGTTCTCTCCGCCGGAAATGATGAGGTGCTTCTTGCGCCCGTGGACCGTCAGCGTCCCATCCTCACTCAGGCTGCCCACATCGACGGTGAGCACATAACCGATGCGGATGGTGGCCTCGGTCGCCGCGCGGTCATTGAGATAGCCGGACAGGAACGTGCCCCGCGCAGCAATCTCGCCGTGAACGTCCGCGGCGACCTCCTTGCCGCGCTCGTCAAGAATTTTGATGTGGCTCAGAACGCCCGCGCGTCCGGTTCCTCCCTCCACACGGGGCTCTCCCAACCGGTCATAGGCGGCGATGGGGCAGGTCTCTGTCGCACCGTAGACACTGAGCACCGGCACTCGCGCTTCAAACGGGGCGATCAGGCTTTCCGGCACAATGGTCGACCCGGTGGCCACCGCGCGCAGCGAGGAAAAGTCCGCCGACGCGAAAGCCTGATGCGCCAGAAGCGCCTGCATGACCGCCGGCACCACCAGCGTCAGCGTCACCTGATGCTCCGCGAGCGCGGCCAGCATGGCGCCGGGGTCAAACCTTGGCAGGAGGACCACCGTCGCTCCCGCCTGAAGCGCCGGCGTCGTCTGAATGTTGAGCCCGCCCACATGAAACAGGGGGAGGACGGTGAGCACCCGGTCGGCCGCCGTCATCTGGTGCATGTGGTGGGATTGAATGGCGTTGGAAAACAACGCGCGCTGACTAAGAAGAGCACCCTTCGGCCGCCCCGTGGTCCCTGAGGTGTAGACCAGCAGGACATCGCGCTCCGGACCGCCGGCGTCAGGCGGGTCCGCAGCTTCGTCGGCGATCAGGTCTCCCTGCGGGCCCAGGATCCGGAGCGCCGGCGCACCCGTTGAGGGATCGTCGCGAAGAGCCTTGGCGGCCGACTGAAACTCCGCACTGGCGAGGAGAACCCTCGGTTCGGCGTGGCTTAGCGTATAGGCAAGCTCGGCATGGGCAAGGCGCCAGTTCAGCGGCAGGAGTACCGCGCCGAGGCGGGCACAGGCGTAAAGCGTGACGAGCGTGTCGGCATGGTTTTCGGCAAGCACCGCAACACGGTCGCCTTCAGCGACACCGAGGCCGCTCAGCGATGCAGCGGCCTTGCGCACTCTGGCGGCGAAAGCGGCGTAGGTGAGGACGCCGCTGTCTGAAATGACGGCAGGTTTTTGCGGCGTGAATGCTGCGTTGCGTTCAACCGGCGCGAAGAGGTCGATCAATCGTCGTCTTCGCCCGGCTCGTAAAGCGCTGCCTTGCCGAGCCGATCCAGGCACAACTCGGCAGTCCACGGAAGCATCAGCGAGCCGCACCGGCTGTCGCGGTAGATGCGCTCAAGCGGCAGACGCTTCAGCATGGATTGGCCGCCGCAGGTGCGGATCGCCAGCCGGGCCAGATCGTTTGCCGTCTCCATCACCGTGTAGTGGGCAACCCAGGCGCGCATGACCTGGTCTTTCGACGGGCGGGGTCCGGCCTCGCTGACCGCCTGGAACCAGACCGATTTGGCCTGCTCAAGCTTGACCTTCATTTCCGCGACGGCGAGCTGCTTGGTGGGGTACTGCCTGCGCTTGACCGGGGGCGTGCCCGGCATCTCGCCGCGCAGATAGGTGACGGTGAAATCGTAGGCGGCCTGGCACAGACCCATGTATGTGGGCGACAGCGTCATGAACATGTGCGGCCAATTGCTTGCCGCCTGGAAGTAGACGCCTTCGGGCATCAGAGCGGCGTCCTCGGCCACGAACACGTCTTCAAAGTGCAGCGTGCGCGAGACGGTGCCGCGCATGCCGAGCGGATCCCATTCGCCCGAGACGCTCACGCCTTCCGCGTCAGCGGGGATGGCCAGATAAAGCGTGTTGCGCCGGCTTTTGCGGCCCGAACCATCGGTCTCTGTGCAGAGGATCCCGTAGTAGTTCGCACTGCCCGACAGGGAGGCGAAGATCTTTTTGCCGCGGACGATCCAGCCGCCCTCGACCGGCTCTGCCTCAGTGGAGAAGGCCACGGTTCCCGCCGCAGCCGCCCCGCCTTCGGAAAAAGGCTGGGCGTAAATGGCGCCGTCTTCGACGATGCGCTTGTAATGGCGGGCACGGCGCGCCTCATGGTTGGCGCGCGTTTCCTCGTCCATGTCCAGATCATCTGCCAGCGGGCCGGACCACAGTGTGGAACACACGTGCATGTTCCAGGACAGGGCTGTCGCGCCGCAGTAGCGGCCCACTTCCGCTGCCGTCAGCGAGTAGGCGCGATAGTCAGCGCCTGCACCGCCGAACCGCTCAGGCACGCAAATGGCCAAGAGCCCTGCGCCGTGCATGTCGCGAAAATTCTCAATGGGAAACCGCGCTTCACGGTCAATCTCAGGGGCCCGTTCGGCAAAGGTCGGTCCGATCGCCCGCGCCTTTTGTGTCCACTCCACCTCCAGCGGCGACAGGCGGAAGGCAACGGGGTCGAACATCGGCGGATCGAGCGCGAGCGCGCTGCCGGCGGCGTGGGATGTCGCAATATTCATGGGATCAACGCACCTCGTCGACGGATAGGACCGCTGTCTCTTTCAATGCGGCCTCACGCCACTTTACGAAACTTTCGTGAGCGAGCAACGCGTCAACGTATGCGCGGGTTTCCTCGCTCACAGGCCATTTGTACGTGTCAATGCGCGTGGCAAGGGGTGTGAACATGGCGTCCACCGCTCCCCACGCGCCAAACAGGAACGGTCCGCCGCCGCGCATCATCCGGTCGCGCACGATGGCTTCGAAGCGGTCCACGTTCTTGCGCGCGGCCGGGCCGCCCCGATCGCGGTACTTGAAGGACTTGCGCAGGTTCATGGGGCAGGCCTTGCGCAGTGCAAAAAAGCCTGAATGCATCTCGCAGGCGAGTGAGCGCGCACGGGCCCGCTCCTGCCGGTCTTCCGGCCAAATGGCCTTATCCGGCACCGCTTCGGCCAGGTGCTCAATGATGGCAAGGCTGTCCCAAACCGCGAACGACCGGTCCACCAAGATCGGCACAAGGGCCGCCGGTGAGTAGGCAAGAAGGCGGCCCCGAGTTTCCGGCGTGTCCAGCCACACCAGATCCTCTTCGTAAGAAAAACCGAAATGGTCGAGCACCAGCCAAGGTCGCAGCGACCAGCTGGAGTAATTCTTGTTGCCGATAACGATGGTGTAGGACATGACCCGAAAGAGACGACGTGGAACGAGGGCGGCGCGCGCGCGCCGGAGGGCCCAGCAACAAACGTGCCGGCCATCTCTTCAAATAAGGTGGGAACCTGGTGGTTGAACAGCCCCATCCGCTCCAAACATCAGCCGACTTCGGCCCCGGCGAAGACGTTGAGAGGATACGGTCGGCCATCCTTTCCGCGGTGCGCGCACGTGCGCCCAAGACAATCTGCCCCTCGGAAGTCGCCCGCGCACTTTATGAAGACGAGGCGTCCTGGCGCGCCGCCATGCCCGCCATAAGGCACGCTGCGGCGGAACTCATGGACACCGGCGCCATCCGCGTGACGCAAAAGGGCGGGCCCGTCGACCCGCGCACAGCCCGTGGCCCCATACGCCTTTCTCTGAATGAGCCCTTAGTCGCCGCCGCCGATCGCCGTGGGGAAGAGCGCGTGGATGCGCCCGGTGAGGCGATAGTAGACGAGAGCAGCGATCTCCCGGGCGGCAAGGTCGGCATGGGACAGCTTCGCGGCGACTGAGCCCGGCCAATTCTGCCAGGGCGGAACCCCGTCCGACACGAAATCGACAGGCCACGGCACCACGTTCTGAAAACCTGCGCTGCGAAAGGTTGCCAGCGCGCGGGGCAAATGCCAGGCGCTGCTGACAATAACCACCCGGCTCTCCCCAAGAGGCGCCAGCAGCTCCAGGCTCAACAGGGCATTTTCAAAGGTGGACGTTGCGTGCCGCTCCACGATGATGCGGTCCGGCGCGATGCCCAACGCCTGCACAAGCGCTGCGGAAAGGTCGGCGCCGGCCGGCTCACCCCCGTCGGTGAGCAGAAGCTTGGCGTCGGGAAAACGCGCCGCGAGGGCTGCGCCAGCGGTGAGACGGTCGCCGTGCTGATTGAGCGGGATGCGGGCTGGATCAATGCCGCGTCCCAAAAGATTTGTGGCCGGATGATACCCGCCCAGCACGATGATGACGTCGACCTCCGCCAGCGGCAGCTCAGACGGAACGCGCCGCTCCAGGGCTTCCAGCACCAGCTGCCCTGTGGGCAAGAGACCGAATAGCAGAAGAGCAATCCCGGCCGCAGCCAGACACCAATTCCCAAGGCGCAGCCCCATCAGCCTGAGGGCGGCGCCGACCAGCGCGAAAAGCGCCATCGCATTTGAGGGCTGGACGACGGCGAAGAGAACTTCACCGACGCCCATGGTGCTCGACGAGATGGTGCTCAACGAGATGGCGCCCAACGAAGTGGGGCTGAAGGCGCCGTTGCCTCACGGGGCGATCGGCCGAGCGCAACCAGGGCGACTTAGGCGAGTTCTTTCACGTTGTTGATGACCCGGCCCACAAGGCCGTAGTCGATGGCCTCTTCAGCACCCATCCAGTAGTCGCGATCCGTGTCCGCCTCGATGCGTTCCAGGGGCTGCCCTGTCGCCTTGGCAAAGAGGTGGTTCAGCCGCTCGCGCATCTTCAGGATTTCGCGGGCCTGGATTTCAATATCCGTCGCCGCACCGCCCGCACCGCCCGAGGGTTGATGGAGGAGGAAGCGAGTGTTGGGCGTGCAGAACCTGCGTTCCTTCGGCACGGAAATGTAAATGAGCGCACCCGCCGAGGCGACCCAGCCCATCCCCAAAATGTTCACGTCCGGCTTAATGAGGCCGATGGTGTCGTGGATCATATCGCC
>JBCDFB010000155.1:0-7358 GCA_039178655.1 Pseudomonadota bacterium
CGTCGCCACCAGGCTAAGCCGCAACCCCATCTGCGGCAGCGCGGCATAGAAAAACAGGATCTGCGCGAGCAGTGGCGTCCCTTTGAAGAGCCACAAGTACGTGCGCGCAAACCACTTGAGCGGGGCGTTGTGGCTCGTCAGCATGACGCCGAGTGCCGTTCCCAGCACCGTCCCGATGGTTTGGGCGACAACGGCCACCCAGATCGTCACCCACGCCGCGCTCGCCACAAGCGGCGAGAACACGAAGCTCAGAAAGATGCCGAAGTCGAACCCCATCGGCGTCTAGGCGGGGTCGGTGCGGAGCGGCACACGGCCAGGCTCCAACGGGCGCCTCGTGTCGAGGGTGTGGCGCCAGGAGACCCGTTCGCCGACGATGGGCATTTCCAGGGCATTGCGAAGCCCCGGCGCAGCGTTGACGGTGGGCACTATGCTGCTTGCCAGCATGTTCGCCGCGCCGAACAGCGTTTCGATCGCCGGCTCGATCCGCACTCTTACCGGCATTGCGCCTTCGATCTGAATCTCGTCGCACTCGGTCAGCCCGAAGCGCTCCGGCTGGTAGTACATGGAAAGCTGCGTCGACAGAACGATCTCACCGGCACTCCGCGCTTCAGCGTGCTGGCGAATGCCGACCACCCGACCGGGCGCGATGGTCCCCAGGGTCGGATCACCGCTGTCGACGGGAAACGCCGCGGTTTCAAGGTCCCACCGCTCTTGCACCTCATCGAGCGCGATCCCGAGATACTGCGCCATGAGCGCAAGGCTCTCCGGCCCGCCCATGTGCCCCACGATGTCGCCGCGGGTGACGCCGGCGTAAAACTCCTCCGGGGTGAGGCCGTAGCCCACATGCTCGATGTCGCCAGGGCCGGTGCCGGTCACATCAATGGTGCGCTGGATGCGAACGCCAGTCACCGCGCTGGTGGAGCGCGCCAGAAGAAGCGGCAAAGCATCGTAGGAGAATCCGGGATTGATGCCCATGCCGGTAATGGTGCGGCCCGCAAGGTGCGCGCAGGCGTTGAGCCGCGCCGAAAACTCTGGATAGCGCAGCCATGGGTAGAACATTGACTCCGCCGCTGAGACCACATTCATCCCCGCCTTCAGCGCCGAAGTGAGCTGCCCTTCGATCCGGTCAACCTTCGATTCCGTCATGTGAACCAGGAGGTCGGGCGTGCCCTCGAGTGCGGCCAGGCAAGTCGATAGATCAGCGGCGACCGGCACATGGGAGAAGCGCTTGGTCCCGCAGACCTCTCCCAGGGTACGGCCGGTCTTTTGCGGCGCGTGGTCAACGGCGCCCACCACCTCGATCACCCCATAATCCTGCTCCAAGGCGCGAAGCAGCCGGCTCCCCACTGCGCCGCAGCCGAAAAGGATGATGGTTGCCATGGTCACAAACCCCCGGATCTGATGCTCAGCCGGCTGCGGGAGGGTTGGCGATGGCCGGTCTTGCCACCGTGCCGCGCTGGGCCAGGCGCTCAAGCTGCGCCTGGACCACAAGCCATGCCGAATACATCAGCAAGTAGTAGATCGCGGCGACGGCATAGAGTTCGATCACGTGGTAGGTCTGGTTGATGGCCATGTTCGTCACACGCAGCAGTTCTTCAAAAGAAATTACTGACAGGAGCGAGGTGGTGCGCATCATCGACGCAAACTCGTTGCCGAATGGCGGCAAGATGATCCGCACGGCCTGTGGCATGACCACGAAGCGCAACGCCTTCAGCCGCGAGAAGCCCATGGCGCGGGCCGCCTGCATCTGGTCGGGGTTCACCGACAAGATGCCGGCGCGGAAAATCTCGGCCATGTAGGCTCCCGCGTAGCAGCCAAGGCCAATGAGACCGGCCTCCAGAACGCCGATACGTATCCCGATCTGCGGCAGCCCGAAGTAGAGGATTAGGAGTTGAACGAGGGGCGGCGTCCCCCGCCAAATCCAAAGATAGCCTGCGGTGATCGCCCGAAGGATCCTGAACCTGGACAGGGCGAAAAGGACAAGGATGAGCCCGATGACGACGCCGATGGCCTGCGCCGCCGTCGCCACCGCGAGCGTGACGCCCGCGGCAACCAAGAAGCGTTGCTGGAAGAGGTACGTGGTGAAGATGTCGAGGGAGAAATCCACCCGCTTCTCAACCTTCCTCCGGGACTGCCGCGCCCGTTACTCGCCCGGGTTCAACACGAACTCAGGCACCGCAGCGACGCCCCACTTCTCAACGATGCGTTGGTAGACGCCTTCCTCGCGCATTTCGGTAAGGGCGGCGAGGATTGCTTCGGCAAGGACGGTGTTGTCCTTCAGCGTCGCAATGGCAAGCTGGTTGGCCTTGTTGCCAGCAAAGGCGATCTCAAACGGCGCGCCCGACTGGGCGATGAAGAAGGCCGCCTGCGGGTCGTTGAGGTAGGCGGCTTCCGACTGGCCTGAGGTGAGCGCCTGGATGGCTTCCGCGTTGGAATCAAAAGCACGAACATCGATGGGCTCAAGGCCTGCCGCTTCCATCCGTTCGCTCTGCTCCACCAGGTGCGTGTTTGTCGTGCCGCCGGCAGCTACGGAAACGGTCATCCCCGCAAGCCCATCAAAGCAGGCCTCGTAGCTTTCCTCGTTGCCGATCTCCGCTGCGCAGGAAATGCCGGCCGGGTTCCCTTCAGGAACCATCAGCCCTTCACCCCACTGGACGTAGGAGATCATGTTCATGATCCGCAGCCGGTCCGGATTGATGAAGATGGACGTGCAAAGTGCATCGAACCGCTCCGCCTGAAGACCCGGCACCAGGCCTGGGAACGCAAGGTTCGTCCACTCGATCTCGCTTCCCATGCGCACTGCAATCTCGCCGCACATGTCCACATTGAGACCGTCGCGTGTGCCGTCGGTGCGCAGAAACTGGTTGGGCGCGGCGGCGAAGTCGGCCGCAAAGTTCACGACCCCGTCCTCGATTGTCCCCTCCGCGCTCTGGCTTTCACTGGCCAACATCAGCCCGGCAGAGAGCGCAAGGGCCGTCACCGCATGACGAAGCTTCATGGTCCGCACCTTTCTCATCAACACAATAACCGTCCCAGCCATTCAGCCGAGACGAACCCACGCCGCGCCGCCGCAGATCAGAGCTTCGGCCCTGCCGCGTCACACACTGGCACTGGTATACCACCTGTATGCAGGTGTCGTGCCTGCCGGTGCCGCGCTCGCACTTGGCCCACGCGCCCGGTGGTTTCCTCTCAGCGGGTCTTGCGCTTTATCGGCGGCGCGATGCGTGGTTGGTCAGCCTTGCTCGCGACGCCCAGGCGCAGGGGTGTCTCTGCGTAGCTGCGCAAAAAGTCGGCCAGGCGCGACACGGTGATGGCAAGCAGCGCGTGTCCATTCTCGTGGGTTGATGCGGCAGGGTCGCCGAAGTATCCGCAGTCGTCGGCCTGGAAGATGGCTGCCCAGCCGGCGCCCGCCTCCGTGATCGGATCGGTCCCATGGCCGGGAGCCACCCATGGCTGCATCGTGCGTGCGGGAAGGTTTGTGATGGCCTTGGTGATCCGCGCGCGCGTCTCATTGTCTGTGAGGCTCATCATCAGCGCGGTTTCCTGTTCGCACGCGTGGCCGGTGCGGCGCAGTGCTCCGGCCAGCATCTTTGCGTAATCGGCGGCGGCAGGGGCGAAGTAATCAACCATCCCAACGGCGTAGCCGTCGGTAATGAGTTCGCCCGTTAGCGCGCGGAGCGGCGCTGAGTTGCCGCCGTGACCGTTGACGAAGATGGCGCGCGGGAAACCGACGTCCAAAACGGAGCGCGCAACGTCACCCAAAAGCGCCGTGTAGGTGGCAAGGCGAAGGCTGATGGTCCCGGGCCAGGACAGGTGATGGGGCGCAAAACCGAATGGCACGGCCGGGGCGACCACCACTGGCACATCATCGGCAATGCGCGCAGCGGCCATCTCAGCAATCGCCGCTGACAGGACAATGTCGGTCTCCACCGGAAGATGGTCAGCATGCTGCTCCGTGGAGCCTGTGGGAATGAGGACGAGGGCGCCGTCGGCACTGGCGCGCGCCAGCTCGGTCCTTGTCATTTGTGCCCAGATGAGATGGCGGGGCGCAAAGTGACGGGGTGTTCTGCTGTCCATGGAAAGTCCGCCGCAATCGGGCCCGCTACATGTCGCCCGCTTCCTTTGACGGCACGGCACAAACGGCAACCACCAGGCCCGCCTCTCCGATAATGTGCCTGTAGCGGTACTCCTTCGGCAAGAACATGGCGTCCCCCGGCATGAACCGGCGGCGCTCCCCCGTTGCCTCAACAATCTGGTCCGACCAGCCGTGGAGACAGTAAAGCACCACCTCGTGCTTACCGTCGCCCTCAACCATCACGTCAAAGTTCGGCATGTACGTGGTAATGTGGAAGGACATGGGTGCGCCGTGGAGCTTGTTCGTGATCAAGCGATGGCTGAACTCCTTGCCCTCGTGGACCCAAGTGAGCGCCACGTCCTCTTGCCGCGACCATTGGATCTTGCCCTCAGCCATCTGCGTTCCCTCGTAAAATTCAAAAGCCCCGCCACGAACAGGCCGCAGGAGTCGTGGCCTGGCGCGTGAGGCATGGTCGCGGGCCAGGCGCCAGGGTGCAAGTGGCGGCCGCGCCTCACTGGATCTCAACCGGTGACCTCCGCGCTCACAGATCAGCGGAGCCCCGCAAGCCAAACTATTCTTGCAACATGCTCAACACGCGATCTCCTGCGGGTTTCCTGATCTCACACGGTGAACTGTAGTGCTGGGCAACGCCATCACCGATACGGATAGCCCCGTATAGGTATTTGATAACGCTGACTTTTTGATAGCAAGCTCGCTCGGCTAGGCGCGCAGCGCGGGCCTCCGACTCGATTCTCGGGCGGTAGACATTGAACGATGATCGGAGGGCAAACTAACATGTTACCTGTGAGAAACAGGGGAAACGACATGGGGCTCGACCAATTTCGGCTGGACGGCAAAGTCGCACTCATCACCGGCGGCAACCGAGGGATCGGTTTGGGGATTACGTCGGCGTTCTGTGAGGCGGGCGCAAAGTGCCTGATCACGGCAAGACGCAACAATCCTGAGGCAGTAGCCGCCTTGAGCGAGGCTGGTTACACATTTGAGTTTGTGTCAGCCGACGTCACCGATCCTGAAGTTCCCGAGCGGCTCGTCGACCGCACCGTAGAGACCTTCGGCAGCTTCGACATTCTGGTGAACAACGCCGGTGTGGCGATCCACTGCGATATGCCGGAGTTCGACGACAGCAAACTCGAATCCCAGATGTCGACGAACTTCGATCAGGCATTTCGGCTGAGCCGGGCGGCGCTGAAACCCATGCAGGCGCAACAGCACGGGGTCATCGTCAACATCGGGTCGATATCTGCGCTGATTGCTAACATCCCCCAGCGGCAGGTTGCCTACAACGCGTCTAAGGCCGCCGTGCATATGATGACGAAATGCATGGCGAGCGACTACGCAGCAGACGGCATCCGCGTAAACGCGGTGGCGCCTGGTTACATCGACACCGACATGACAAGGCCAGGCATCGACCGGCCGGATTGGGACAAAGTCTGGGCCGATATGACGCCCATCGGCCGCTATGGCACGCCGGCAGACGTTGCCAACTGCGCGCTTTTCTTGGCCTCTCCGGCATCCGCGTTCGTCACCGGGGCGATCCTCGTCGTGGATGGCGGCTATACAACGCGCTGATCGGCACCGCGGCCCTTCAATTGGCAGGCCGGCGGCCCACTTCAGCCGCCACGCGTGCGGCGGAGCTGGCTGAGGTTCCGCTTCATGTCGACGAGGCGGTCACTGTGCTCGCTGCCCAGCCCCCGCGCCACGAGCGTGGAGATGATGTCGATCACCGTAAGGGCCGCGATGCGCGACGTTGTCGGGGTGAAAAGATCAGTATTATCAAGCGTTTCGACGTTGATGACCACGTCGCAGTGGTGGGTCAGCGGCGCCTGGGGCGCGCCGGTGATGGCAATGACCCCTGCACCGGCCTCCCGCGCGAGGCGGGCAAGCTCGATTACTGAGAGCGTTGCGCCTGTGTTGGAAATGGCAATTGCCACAGTGCCGGGCGCCATCATGGCGGTGGCCATGAATTGCTGGTGCACATCAACTGTTGCGTTGCAGGGGCGGCCGAATAGCGGAAACTTTTGCTGGGCGTCCTGGGCAACGATCGCGGATGCGCCGAAGCCGAAAAACTCCAGCGACTTTGCTTCTATGATGAGGTCAACGGCGCGGTTGATGGCCACCATGTCGAGATGGTTTCGCGCCCAGTCGAGGGAGGTCATCGTGTACTCGAAAATCTTGGTGGCCACGGTCTCCGGCGCGTCATCGGCATCGATGGCGCTGTGGGTCGCCGGGATGCCGAACGCTAAGCTTCGCGCGAGCTTGAGCTTGAAATCCTGAAAGCCGTCGCAGCCGATGAAATGGCAGAAGCGGATCACAGTGGGCTGGCTGACACCGGCGAATTCAGCCGTCTCCGCCACCGTCGCGCGCAGCACACGGTCAGGGTCGGCAAGCAACAGGTCAGCCACCTTGCCGTCGGATTTGCGCAAGGATCCGCGGCGCTGCCGCACGACCTCTAGAATATTCCCGTTGATTGAAACGTCCTGCTCTGCCCGCATGGGGAGTTGGCACTCATCTTCACTCAGTTGAGCGCTCATACAATAGGGCGAAGCGTGCCGGAAAGCCGGATGCTGCTTCCACCTCACGCCATCAGGCGCAACGCCACCGAACCCCTCACTTGCGCACGCTATTGGCGATCCCGGTGAGGGCGGCAACGCCGTCTGCGGAGCGGTCAATGGAGATGTCGAACACCTCGCCGATGACCTCACTCCAGCCGTGGATGAAGTAGCTCCACCCATCCACGATGGTGAGGTTACGCGCCGTTTGCGCTCTGCGTGCCTGGTCAAGGAATAGGAGATCGCCCCGGTAGTTGAGGTCCCAAACGATCCCATGCTGCGGAAACTCAGCGGCATCGGTGAGCGGCGAACCAGGGGCGTCCTTGCCGAGCCCCGTGGCGTTGATGACGAGCGAGTGCGGCGCGAGGGTTTTGAGCACCGCATCATTGTCCGCCGCCGTGGGTGCAAGCACGTATTGGACCGGTACGGCGCTCTCAATTCCCCGGTGGACTTCGCGGATCGCATCGAGCCTTGGAGCGGACCTGTTGGACACGACAATGCGGGACGGGACGTTCGGCAGGCGCACGGTACGCATCAGGTGCCATGTGAGAGCAATGGTCGACCCGCCCGCCCCCATGGCGAAGACCTCCGCGCCGGTCTTGGCAAAGTAATCCGGCTCCAGGAAACCATCGATGGCGAGGCCGGAGGTAATGGGGTCTTTGGCGTGGCAGACGAGCTTGCCGTCCCGCTTTGAAAGGCAGCTCGTTTCGCCC
>JBCDFB010000156.1:0-7335 GCA_039178655.1 Pseudomonadota bacterium
ACAGTCCTGCAACGCGCCGACGCGGATGCTGGTGCAGCGCTCCCGTTACGAGGAGGCTGTGGAAACGGCGATCAAGGTCGCCTCGGCAACCACTGTGGCGCCGGCAGGCGTTGACGGGAACCAGATCGGGCCGGTGGTGTCGGATGTGCAGTGGGAGAAGATCCAGGGCCTCATCCAAAAGGGTATCGATGAGGGTGGGCGTCTGGTGGCGGGAGGCACGGGCCGCCCCGATGGTCTCAACCGTGGCTACTTTGCGCGGCCAACGGTGTTCGCCGATGTTACGCCGGACATGACCATTTGGCGCGAGGAGATATTCGGCCCGGTCCTGTCCATCACGCCCTTCGACACAGAAGAAGATGCCCTGGCCCTTGCCAATGACACGGCCTACGGGCTGACAAACTATGTTCAGACGGCCGATGGGACGCGGGCGCAGCGCGCTGCCCGTGCGCTCAGAAGCGGGATGGTGGAGATCAACGGCAAATCCCACGGCCCAGGGATGCCCTTTGGCGGCATGCGCCAGTCGGGCAACGGCCGGGAAGGCGGCAAGTGGGGGCTTGAAGACTTCCTAGAGGTGAAAACGGTCACCGGCTGGGCCTGACCGGCGTCCGCACAGGGCGGCTCGGCCCCTTTTGCGCCAAGCCGCCTGCCACGGCGGCAGGCAAGCGCTGACCGGCTCCGCGGGCTCTGGCTCCGTTTGACAGGTGTCGGCTGCGCACGGCCTGCGGTGGCGTCAATCGCGGCGACACAAACACTGCACCGAATGGTGATGTCATCGTGATTCGCCGGCATCCAAGCAGTGCAGCTAGAGATCCTGGAAATGTCTGCAATGATTGCCGTGGAAGCGTGAATGTTCCGGGTAATGGACTCCCCTTTTTCTGAGGGGAGGCTGCTTGGCTGCATCTTTCCGCCGACGGCACAAAGATGCGAAAGGCTCTCCCATGGCACTGGCAAGTCTTCTTCGGCCGCGCAGCCCTCTCCCTGGCGTGGCGGCGTTGCTTCTCGCTTTGCTGCTCATGTTTCCCACCGACGTGGCTCACGCCCAGGGTGCCAGCGCGGTGCCGGAACACGTGGTCGCCCAGTTCGGAGAGCCGCCGGAGGTTCCTTCCGGCCCGCTGTCTGAGGAACTGAAGGCTGCCATCAAGACGGCCTTTGTGGACAGCGTGGTGGAGTCAAAATGGCGCAGCGAGCAGAGCGAAGCGCTCAGCGTGATCCAGCAATCGAAGGATCCGCGGCTTGCGTGGATCATCAGCGACCTGATGCGGTTTGTGTCAGGCCCGGAGCTGAATTTCCGCCTGGCAAGGACTGCTGCCGAGCTTCTGGGCGTCGAACTTGAAGCCCACAACCATTGGGGCGTGGTGACGGATCATCTCATCGCCTGGGACATTCCGGCGCCGCCTGACTACTTGAGCACCAAGCGCGTCATCTTCACCAACATGGTTCCTGGCTGGGAGCGGATTTTTGTCGAGGGCGACATTGATTGGCGCCATGTGTCGTGGGGCGGTGTGCTCATCGACGCGCGCGAGTACGATACCACCGATGAAGCGTGCAACTGCATTCCTGCCGCCGACAATCCGGAGGTCACCAGCGCAGAAGACGCCACCTGGCTGAAGGATGAAGACATCGTCTTCGGCGTTGAGGTCAATGGTGAGTATCGGGCCTACCCCCGCCGCATCATGGAGGTTCGGGAGATGGTCAACGACACGCTCGGCGGCCGTCACCTTGGAATCCCGTACTGCACGTTGTGCGGCGCTGCGCAGGCCTATTTCACCGACGAGTTGCCGGACGGTGTCGAGCGGCCGATCCTGCGCACCTCCGGGCTGCTGATCCGCTCCAACAAGGTCATGTTCGACATCAACACCTATTCGGTGTTCGACACGTTCCTCGGCAAAGCGGTGACCGGGCCTTTGGCGGAAAAAGGTATTCAGCTCGACCCGGCCACGGTTGTCACCACCGACTGGGGTACATGGAAGGAAGCCCACCCGGAAACGACAGTGCTGGTTGAAAGGCTGGCGCTGGGCCGGGATTTTGACTTTCGCAACAATCGCGATGCGAACGGGCCGATCTTTCCCGTTGGCGATGTGGATCCGCGGCTGCCGGTTCACGAGGACATCATCGGCGTGGTGACCAAGTCAGGTCAGCCGGTGGCATTCCAACGCAGCACCGCAGTGGTGGCGCTAAAGAACGGAGAGGAGATCGCGTTCGAAAACGTGCGTCTGGAGCTGGATGGTGGCGGCATTCGCGCCGTTGATGAAGACGGGTCGGATCTTGGCAGCCACCAGGCCTTCTGGTTCGCATGGTCGCAGTTCCACCCGGAGACAGCGCTCTGGCCGCAGTAGGGTTCGGTAGCGACCGCAAAGGCAAAGCCCACACGAGAAGCCACAAAATGGCGGGCGTCCGATCGCGGCTCGACTGGTCACGCCTGGCGCTCTCCCACAAACAGCGCGTTGGGGAGAGCGTCAGCTCCCCACGGCGGGAGCGGGGTTCTCGCTGATCGCGAGCAGTCTGCGTAGCTTTTCAAGGCGTGCTTCGGGTTCTTCACCGTACCCGATGATGTCCACATACCGGCCTTCAGCATCCATCAGATAAACACTTGCGGTGTGGTCGACCGTGTATCCGCCATTGGACAGAGGCACTCTTTTCCAGAAGGCGCTGTATTGCTTTCCAAGTTGCTGGAGTTCTTCTTCGCTTCCCATGAGCCCGATGATCCGCTCGTCAAACGCGCCGAGATAGTGGCCGAGGAGTTCGGCCGTATCGCGCTCTGGATCCACCGAGACGAAGATCATCTTCAGCTTATCGGCGTCGCTGCCCAACTCATCCAACGCTGTGGACATTTCCCACAGCGTTGTGGGGCAGATCTCGGGGCAATGGGTGAAGCCGAAGAATAGCGCGAAGGGCGTGCCTTTCAGATCGGTGTCGGAAAGGGTTTCGCCCTTGTGCGTGCTGAGGGTGAATGGCCCGCCAAGGCTGCTGGCGCGCTCATTCGGATCTGCGTCCGGGCTGGGCCAGCTCAACGCCATCGTGCCGCCTGCGGCAATGATTGCGATGAGACCTGCAACGATCAGGAAACGGCGGTTAGGCATCCGATGGTTCCTTCTTCTCGTGCGTTGAGGTTTGGTGCGCCGTACCGTCAGGCTCTGGGGACGTTGACGAGGCTGCGCCCCCGTCCTCAGCCCCCTCTGCCACTTGCTTCGGCGCGGTGGGAAACTCCTCGTTCGTCTGGACGGTGACTTCTGCGTTGTTCCATTTGCGCGTCAGCTGCAGCGCAATCAACGTGCAGACGGCACCGGACAAAAGATAGGCGCCGGCTGCGATGAGGCCGATGGTGCTGGCCAGAATGAGCGCAACGAGAGGCGCAAAGCCTGCGCCGAACAGCCAGGCAAAATCCGCCGTCAGCGCGGAGCCGGTATAGCGGTACTTTTGCGAGAACCAACCGGCGATGGCGCCGGATGATTGGCCGAAGGAGATGCCGAGTAGCGCAAAGCCGGTGACCATGAAGTAGATCTCACCGAACAGCCCAGCATCCAGGAGCTGTGGCGCAAAGCCACTGAACGATGCGGTGAGAAGGGCGCAAACGCCGAGCACAAGACGCCTGCCAAAACGGTCCGCCAACGTGCCCGATACGATGATGGCGCCAATGAAGATGACCGCGCAGACCGCTTCGATGGTGAGGAAGCGCCAAGCGAGCTCTTCCGTATAGAGGAAGATGAAGGAGAGCGGAAACACCGTGACCATGTGGAAAAGGGCGAATGTGCCGAGCGGGACGAACGCCCCAAGGAGCACGGTTCGCCCTTCCGCACGCAGGGTCGAAACGACCGTTTGGGGGCGCAGCTCGTTCGCTTCAAACAGCGCCATATACTCGGGCGAGGCCACGATGCGCAGGCGCGCAAACAACGCAACCACGTTGATGGCGAACACCACAAAGAACGGGTAGCGCCAGCCCCAGTCATAAAAGTCTTGGGGGGACAGCGTGGCGAGGAAGTAAGCGTAGAGCCCGCTTGCCACAAGCAGCCCGGCCGCAGCGCCGATTTGCGGGATCATCGCGTACCACCCGCGCTTGCCCTCAGGCGCATTGACGGCAAGCAGCGAGGCAAGTCCGTCCCACGCGCCGCCCCAGGCAAGGCCCTGGCCGATCCGCAAGATGACGAGCGCAACCGCCGCGAAATGGCCGATGGAATCGTAGGTGGGCAGGAAGCCCAGCGCGACGGTGCAGGTGCCGGTGATGACAAGCGCAACGGTCAGCTTTGCGCTGGTCCCGTAGATGCGATCGACCACCATGAAGATGGCCGTGCCGAAGGGGCGGGCGACAAACGCGATGGCGAAGATTGCGAAGCAGTAGATCGTCGCCGTGACGGGGTCGGCGTAGGAAAAGACGCGCGTGGGAAATACAATGACGCACGCAATGGCGAATACGAAAAAGTCGAAGAACTCTGAGGTCCTGCCGATGATGACGCCGACGGCAATGTCGGCCGGGTTGACGTGGCCGCGCCGCTCCGGGACGTCAGGTGCGCCGGGTCCGGCGCTGGCTTCGACGCTCATGACCTCATCCGATGCTAATCCTTATGACTGGGTCCTCACCCGCATCGCTTGACGCTTGCGACCAGCACCGGCTGAAACTCCGCCTTCCGATCACGACGGCCACATGGGCGCAGGGCGGTGCCGCAGCCGCACAAAACGAGTATGGGCAACGTGCGATGCAGAGACCACAGTGTCACCGCCGTCATTGATCTATCGCAATGCAGCCGAAAGCCGCAGATGGCAACCCAACGCAACTGATGTACAACCCGTCAGCGTCAAGACCGCGCCATTGCGGCAGCGTGGAAATTTACATGCGGCTCATCAAAATAATCGGTGTGTTGGGGTGCATTCTCCTTCTTGGGGGATGCAACGCGGTGGTGCTCGCCCCCGCAGGTGACGTGGCGATCCAGCAGCGCAACCTCATCTACATCGCGACCGCGCTGATGCTTCTGGTGATCATGCCCGTCATGGTGTTGACGGTCGTCTTCGCCTTCCGCTTCCGTGCCAGCAACAGCGAAGCTCACTACGATCCGGACTGGGATCACTCCACGCAAATCGAACTGGCGGTGTGGGCCATTCCGCTGTTGATCATCATCGTGCTGGGCGCTGTTACGTGGACGACGACGCACATTCTGGATCCTTACCGTCAGCTCGGCCGGATTGATGACGACAAGCCGATCCTGGCGGACGTGAAGCCGCTGAAGGTCCAAGTGGTTTCGCTGGACTGGAAGTGGCTCTTCATCATGCCGGAGTACAACATCGCCTCGCTCAACGTGCTGGCGGCGCCGGTGAACCGGCCCATCGAGTTCACGCTGACCTCCACCGAGGTCATGAACGCCTTTTACGTGCCTGCGCTTGCTGGGATGATCTATACGATGCCCGGCATGGAGACGAAGCTCCACGCCGTCATCAATTCTGAAGGGACCTACGACGGCTTCTCCTCGAACTATTCCGGGAAAGGCTTCTCGGAGATGCGCTTCAAGTTCCACGGGATGACGGACGAAGAGTTTGAAGGCTGGATTGCCGAGGCCCGGCAAAGCACCAACACGCTCGACCGCGCCACCTACCTCGATCTTGAAGCGCCGACGGTGTCCGAGCCGCCCAGACTCTACAGCTCCGTGAAGGCCAACCTCTTCGATTTCATCGTCAACATGTGCGTTGAGCCCGGAAAGATGTGCATGAGCGAGATGATGGCCATCGACGACAATGGCGGCCTGGGTCTTGCGGGGATTCACAATACGCTGCCCGACGGTGCGCTGCGTCAAATCGCAAAGCGCAGCGCAGTGCTGGGGCCTGAGCCGCGCTACCTCGCCGCCATTTGCACCCCGGAGGAGGCGATCGCGGCGCTGAAGCGGCCCGAGAAGGAGCCGCCTCCTGAGCGTTTTGCACGCCTTGCCGGACTCAATTTGCCCAAGCCGGGCGAGGCGAGGCCCAACATGACACCGATCATCATGACCGATCTCTCAGCTGCCTTGGAGGCATCCTCACCCGATGGCCGCGTCGTACGCTGACATTGTCGTCAGCCCGATCTTCGGGCGCCTGACGCTAGAAGCTCTGCCCATCCACGAAACCATCGTCGTCTACACTTTCGGCGTCGTGGTGATCCTGGGCGCAAGCATCGTCGGTGCTCTCACCTACTTCCGCGTCTGGGGTTATCTCTGGCGAGAATGGTTCACGAGCGTGGACCACAAGAAGATAGGCATCATGTACATGGTGCTGGGGCTGATCATGTTTTTGCGCGGGTTTGCCGACGCGATCATGATGCGCCTTCAGCAAGTGTGGGCGTTCAACGGCTCCGAGGGTTACCTCAACGCCCACCACTACGATCAGATCTTTTCCGCCCACGGCGTGATTATGATCTTCTTTGTGGCGATGCCGTTCGTCACAGGTCTGATGAACTACATCATGCCGCTGCAGATCGGCGCCCGTGACGTTGCGTTCCCGTTCCTCAACAACTTCTCTTTCTGGATGACTGCGGGCGGCGCAATCGTCGTCATGGCCTCGCTTTTTGTGGGGGAGTTCGCGCAGACGGGCTGGCTCGCCTTCCCGCCGCTGTCCGGACTTGATGCCAGTCCGGGGCCAGGGGTCGATTACTATATATGGGCGCTGCAGGTGGCGGGCGTCGGCACCACACTGTCGGGCATCAACCTGATCGTCACGATCATCAAGATGCGCGCGCCGGGCATGGGCATGATGAAGATGCCCATCTTCACGTGGACCAGCCTTTGCACCAACGTCCTCATCGTCGCCACCTTCCCGGTGCTGACGGCTGTCCTCGTCCTGCTGTCGCTGGACCGCTATCTCGGGACCACCTTTTTCGAGTCCGAATTTGGCGGCAATCCGATGATGTACGTGAACCTCATCTGGATTTGGGGCCATCCTGAAGTTTACATTCTGATCTTGCCGATCTTCGGCGTCTATTCGGAAGTGACGTCTACGTTCTGCGGCAAGCGGCTGTTTGGCTACTCGTCAATGGTCTACGCCACGGTCGTCATCACGATCTTGTCGTACGTTGTTTGGCTCCACCACTTCTTCACCATGGGCTCGGGCGCCAGCGTGAACTCGGTCTTCGGGATCACGACCATGATTATCTCGATCCCGACGGGGGCGAAGATATTCAACTGGCTGTTCACCATGTACCGGGGGCGAATCCGATTTGAGCTTCCCATGGCGTGGACGGTGGCATTCATGCTCACCTTCGTGGTGGGGGGCATGACCGGCGTCCTGCTCGCCGTGCCGCCGGCCGACTTTGTGCTCCACAACTCGCTGTTCCTGGTGGCGCACTTCCACAACGTCATCATCGGCGGCGTGGTGTTCGGC
>JBCDFB010000157.1:0-7240 GCA_039178655.1 Pseudomonadota bacterium
AAGCCTTCCAGGCACATCTTCTCAAAAAGCCGGTTGTCATCGGCAACGGGGCGGCCCCACTCCTTGTCGTGATAGGCGACATATTCGGGCAACGCGCCCGGCCAGAAACACCGCATCAGACCGTCGGAACCCTCAATCAGGCCGCTGTCGGGCGGCTGCTTCATGGGCGGATAACTCCCCGGCGCATTAACCACCGTACACGGTAGGTTAAGAAACTATTACCAACGGCGGTGCCAAACCGAGCGTTGTGCGGTAACCTTCCCTTAACTGTTACGGGCGGTTGAAAGGGGAGCGCAGCCACATGATGAGATGTCTTTTGCTGGCGCTCGTGCTTGTGCTGCTGAGTGGCGCGCCGACGCGGACCGTTGCGTCGTCCGAGCATGCGGCCGGCGCGCTGGCGGACGGCTTCTACCGCACCGTCTTCGGTCTGGAGTACGGAGCCCACCCTGACGCGTTTCGGGTTAAGCGCTTTGCGAACCGCGTGCGCTTTCACATTAGCGACCAGTCGGGCCATGGCCGCCTTGCCGAAGCGCGGCGCTTCATCGCCTCGCTCCCGCACCGTATCCGGCATTTCGACAGCGTGGAGGTGACCGCGCGCCAGGCGGCGAACTTCCGCGTGACGATTGTTCGGCGTGCCGACTTTGCGCGTGCTGTTGCCCGCGAGCTGAAGGCCGATGCCGTTGCCATGAACGCCCGCTGTCTGGTGGGGGTCAGCACACGCAACGGGCGCATCCTGTCTGCAACCGCCATCATTGTGGGGGATGACGACAGGCTTTTCGCCCGCTGCCTGGTTGAGGAGGTGCTGCAGGGCCTGGGTCCCATGAACGACGACCGTGCGCTGGTCCACAGCGTATTTAACGATTCGTCCGAGCATGTGAGCTTCACGTCTTTCGACGTTGGGATCCTGAACCTTTTGTATCATCCCTCGGTCCGGCCAGGTATGAGCGCGCGTGACGTGAAGCGCGTCCTGCCCAGAGCGCTTTCTGCGCTCGGCTACCAGCGGTGAGCCGGCCGGCCTAGTCACGCAACTCCGGCAGATCTTGGAAAAGGGCCAGCGCTTCGGGGTTGGCAAGGGCCTCCTGGTTTTTCACTGCGCGGCCGTGCACCACATCGCGCACGGCAAGTTCGACGATCTTGCCGGACTTTGTGCGCGGAATGTCCGCAACGGCGACAATCTTTGCCGGCACGTGGCGGGGCGAAGCGCCGGAGCGCACTTGGGATTTGATTGTTTTGATGAGCGCTTCGTCCAGAACAGCGCCTTCCATCAGCCGTACGAACAGCACCACACGCACGTCATCGTCAAAGTGCTGGCCGATCGCGAGCGCCTCCAGCACCTCGGGCACCTGCTCCACTTGTGCGTAAATTTCCGCGGTGCCGATGCGCACTCCGCCAGGGTTGAGCGTGGCATCCGAGCGGCCGTGGATGATCATACCGCCGTGGGGCGTCCATTCGGCAAAGTCGCCATGGCACCACGTGTTGTCGAACCGCTCGAAATAGGCCGCGTGGTACTTCGCGCCGTCCTCGTCGTTCCAGAACATGACCGGCATGGAAGGGAAAGGCTTTCGGCAGATGAGTTCGCCCTTGCCGGCGGCAAGGTGCGTCCCGTCTTCATTTGCAACGTCCACTGCCATGCCGAGCCCGGGGCCCTGGATCTCCCCGGCGTAGACCGGCTCTGTGGGCACACCCAGTACGAAGCAACTCACGATGTCAGTCCCGCCGGAGATGGACGCCAAATGCACGTCCGATTTGATGCCGTCATAGACCCAGCGAAAGCTCTCCGCCGCCAGTGGAGACCCGGTGGACGCGACCGTGCGCACTGTCGACAGATCGTGCGTATCGATGGGGCGCGTGCCGCTTTTCTTCAGCGCGTCAATGTACTTCGCGCTGGTGCCGAAGAAGGTGACCTTCTCGTCGCGCGCGTAGTCCCACAGGACGTTTGCGTCGGGGGCAAAGGGCGAACCGTCGTAAAGGATCAGGGTTGCTTCACTGGCGAGCGCGGTGACAAGCCAATTCCACATCATCCAGCCGCAAGTGGTGAAGTAGAATACGCGGTCACCCGGCTTGATGCCGGAATGATAGCGATGCTCCTTCATATGCTGGATCAGCGTGCCGCCGACCCCGTGGACAATGCACTTGGGCACACCCGTCGTGCCGGATGAGAACAGGATGAACTGCGGCGCGTTGAATGGGCGCGGCACGTAGGTGGGCTCAGTCTCGGCACGCTCCATGACCGCGTCGTAGGCGACGCCGCCGGGCAGGTCGCCCGCAAGGGAGTTGGCCCGCACGTCATCAAGGTACGGCACGATGAGCACCGCAGCGGGGGACAGCACGGCAGTGACGGCGGCGACCTTGGCCGACACATCAATGGGTTTGCCGTTGTACCAATAGCCATCGCAGGTGATGAACACCTTCGGTTCGATCTGGCCGAACCTGTCGAGCACACCACGCTCGCCAAAATCAGGCGAGCAGGAGGAGAACACCGCGCCCAGCGCCGCGGTCGCCATGCAGGCGACGATGGCTTGGGGCATGTTCGGCAGCATCGCCGCGACCCGGTCGCCCTCTTTTACGCCGGCATCAGCCAGGAAGGCCTGCATCTTGGCGACCGCAGCCCGCAGGTCGCCGCGGGTGAGGCGCGCCTCCTCCTTGTCTTCGCCGCGAAACACCAATGCTTCGGCATCCGCATCGCCGCGCAGACAGTTTTCAGCGTAGTTGACCCGGCCCTCTGGGAAGAACTTTGCCCCCGGCATCTTTGCACCATCGGCGAGGATGTTGGCGCCCTTCTCGCCGATGACGCCTACCTCGTCCCAAATGGTGTCCCAGAACTGCGCGGTGTCATCGACGGAGTAGGCGTGGAGGCTGCCAAAGTCGGCGATGGTGCGGCCTGAACGGTTGGCGCAGACCTTGGCCAGCGCGGTAATGGCCGCGTCATCGACGTTGGCGGGGCGCCAAAGCGGGCTGTCTGTCATGGTTGGTCGTCCTCGGCCGGTCCACCTGTTCGACCCTGCGGGACTTCCCCAGGGGCCGATGCATCTATCAAGGCGGTCGGCGTTTGCCTATATCACGGTCGCTGGAGGACCACATGAGCGAGATTGAAAAGCGACGTGGGAGCGCTGAGCGGGTGCTTGGCGGCTCTCCTTTGGGAGTGCTGATCCGCCTCGTCATATTGTCGTTCGTGGTCGGGCTGATCCTGCGCGCCCTCGACCTCAATCCCGCCGATATCATCGTGTGGGTCGAGGAACGCATTCGCGCCCTTTCCAACATGGGCTTTGAAACCTTTCAGGAGGTGGGCGCCATCCTCGTTCTGGGCGCTGTTGTGGTGTTGCCCGTATGGCTCCTCCTGCGCGTTTTCCGCCTTATCGGGCGTTAGCCTCGCTTCCTGCAGTTGTCGGCTTTGCCCGCCCCTGATAGTGCCGCCCGAGCCGTGGGATCGGGAGGCGGCGGGTGGAGCCTTTTTCGAGCGACACTGTTGGTGTGGACGCAATCACTGCGCCGGCTCTCGCGGCGGGCGGGATCGGCCATGCCTTCTTCACCCGTCGCGGCGGCATGTCCAGCGGGATCTATGCTTCACTGAATGTCGGTCGCGGATCGAACGATGCCCCACGCGCCGTGGCGGAGAACCGTCGCAGGGTTGAAGCGCACCTGAAGGTGCCCGCCGGCGCGCTGGTCACCATGAACCAAATCCACTCGCCCGAGGTGCTGACGTTAACGGCACCGCGGGATGACCGGCCCCGCGCCGACGCCCTGGTCACCCAAGTGCCCAATATTGCCCTTGGGGTTCTTCATGCCGACTGTGCGCCGGTCTTGTTTTGCGATGGCGCGGCGCAGGTGGTGGGCGCTGCGCATGCCGGATGGCGCGGTGCGTCCGGCGGGGTTTTGGAAGCAACGGTTGCGGCCATGGAGGCGCTGGGCGCGCGCCGGGAGCGCACCGTTGCAGTGATCGGCCCGACCATCGGGCCGAAGTCCTACGAGGTGGGGCCGGAGTTTCCTGCCCCCATCCTTGCCCGCCATCCGAATGCAAGGGTGTGTTTTGCCGAAGGGCGGAACGGGCATTTTTTGTTTGATCTGCCCGGTTACATCCTGCTGCGTCTGGCCGAAGCCGGCCTTGGCGATTGCCAAAACCTTGCACTCGACACCTACACTGATGAGGCGCGCTTTTTCTCCTATCGGCGGGCAACCCACAGGGCCGAGCCCGACTACGGGCGGCTGGTCTCCGCCATCTTCCTCAAGGGTTGAGCCCATGGCCCTTCATGTTCCCCGCGAAGAGTATGATGCGCGACTTCAGGCGGTGACGGCCAAGATGGCCGAAAAGAAGCTCGACGCGCTGCTCCTGTTTGCGCAGGAAAGCATGTACTGGCTGACCGGCTACGACACGTTCGGCTTCGTTTTCTTTCAGTGCCTCATTGTGACGGCCAAGGGACGGCTATCGCTCATTACGCGGGCGCCGGACCTGCGCCAGGCACGACACACGTCAGTGATCGAAGAAATCCTTGTCTGGGCTGACAGGGCGGAGGCCGACCCAACCAGAGCGCTGAAGGATCATCTGTTCGAGCTTGATCTGTTGGGCGCGAACATTGGCGTGGAGACCCAGACCCACGGGCTCACCGCAGCCAACGGCCGCAAGCTTGATGATCAGCTGCGCAGCTTTGCAACGCTGAGCGATGCGTCACCGCTCGTGCGGGAACTGCGTTCGGTCAAGAGCCCTGTGGAAGTCGAAATGGTGCGCAAAGCCGCCGCCCTTTGCGACGACGCGCACCGCGCCGGTGTTCAGGAGGCGGGGCCCGGTGCCGACGAGGGGGGGATCCTTGCCGCCATGCAGGGGGCCGTCTTCGCCGGCGGGGGCGACTATCCTGCGAACGGCTTCGTGATCGGCTCGGGAGATGACGCGCTCTTGTGTCGGACGAAAACCGGCCGGAACACCCTTGATGCTGCTGACCAGCTCACACTGGAGATCGCCGGTGTGTGGCGCCACTACCATGCGGCGATGATGGATACGCTTGTCATCGGTCCGCCCCGGCAGCGTCATCTGGAGCTGTTCGACGCGGCCGAGGCAGCCCTTGATGCGGTGGTGGAAGCGATGCGTCCGGGCAACACCTTCGGACAGGTGTTTGATGCCCATGCAAAAGTCATCAACGATCGTGGTATGCAAGCGCTCAAGCTCAACGCTTGCGGCTACTCGTTGGGCGCCACGTTCTCGCCGTCCTGGATGGATGTGCCCATGTTCTATCATGCCAACCCGGCAGTCATCGCGCCGAACATGGTGCTTTTTGCGCACATGATCCTGCTGGATTCGGAGTCCAAAACGGCCATGACGCTTGGCCGCACATTCCTCACCCATGACGGTGCGCCGGAGCCGCTGTCAGCCATCGCGCCAGCGTTGATCCGCAGATGATCGCGCGCATCGTCCTTGCAGCCATGCTTTGCGCCGCTCTCGGCGGATGCAGCGGCGACGGTCTCACAGGCATTGCCGCCGGCGTGCGCGAGGATATGGCGGCGCCAGTGCGCCCCCTCGCCGACCCGTCACACGCAAGTTTTGCGTTCCTCCCGTTCGAGGGCGTGCCGGGCAACGAGGGCGACGAGCTCTTGCGCAGGCTGTGGGCCGAAGCGGAGAACGAGGGCCTCACGGTCGTCAAACGGCCTGACGGGCGAGCCCTGTTCACTGTCGAAGGTGCCATCACCGCCGTCAGCGATGATACCAACGCGCTGATTTTCTACACGTTTGATGTGAAAGACGTGCACGGCCGCCGGCTCCACCGCATCAGCGGCGAACAGCGCACTGAGGAATCGGAAGTGGTTTGGGGCAACGTGCGCGGCAGTGACCTTGACCTTATCGCGCTGCGTGTGGCGGCCCTCCTGCGGGCTTGGCTTTACGCAAAAGAAGCCCGCGCTCCCACCGCCGACACCGTGGTGATCCGCAACGCATGAGCGCTGTGGACGCGCCAGGGCCGCAGGCCCGCCGCCGCGCCGCACTTGGTCTCTTGTTTCAGATGGAGCGCGGCACGTTTCGGGTGAACGGGCGCGAGCACTGTATGTTCGCCCGCGCTGGTATGACCCGAGCAGAGTTCGACGCAACATTGCCCCAATACTTGGGCGGCCGATGGTTCGCGGGCTTTCCGGAACAATCGCGCGACGGGCTGTTCATGGACTACGTGGCACCCATGATCGAGTTGGCCGCAGAGGCTGGTCACGATGCACCGTTTATGGTGGCGGTGGGCGACAACAGACGATCCTTGCCGGCGCCGGCCTTCGTGCGCGCAAGGCGTGTGGGCCACCCTGGCCTTGGCGTAATCCAGCGTTTCCGCTCCCACAACCACACACCAGACACTTTTAAGATCACGGGGGCGGATATCCCATTTGAGAAGAAGGCCGACCAGCTGGTGTGGCGCGGCGCCACCACCGGGCGCTTCAAGCAAAGGGCAGGCGAGAACGGCTTCTCAAGCCGCTATTTTGTCATGGCCGCGCAGCGGGCGATCGACGATCCGCGCATCGACATCGGCTATTCCAGTCTGGCGCAGATGCACGTGGTCCCGCCGCATCTGAAGGCGCAGGTGTCCGCCGCAATCCGGGCTAAGCTTTCATGGGACGAAATGCTGAATGCGCGGTTCCTCCTTGTGCTGGAAGGCAATGACGTTGCGACGGCCCTTCCGTGGGTCCTCCACGCAAATTCGTGCCCCATCATGCCCACGCCGCTGTTTGAGAGCTGGTTTTGCGAATCGGCTCTTCGCCGCAATGTGCACTACGCGCCCGTCTCACCCGACCTTTCGGACCTTCAACCAGTCTTCGATGCGTGCGTTTGCGAAAGGCGAGCATCGGCGCGCATTGCCGCAAACGGCCGGCAATTCATCCAGGCGTTTCTGGATGACGACGCGGAGCATGCCCTGGCGCTCGAGGTCGCGAAGACTGTGTTCCACAAGGTTAAGCTGGTGCCGGGATCGAAGGGCGAATTGCCCGATGGCCTCTTTTAATGGGGTGGATGCCGGAGGGCCGTTGGGTTGTTAACGCGGAAGCGGCGGGCTATGCGGCCTGATGACACACGAGAAGCATGAATGAAGATTGTTTGCGGCAATTCCAACCGCCCCCTCGCGGAAGCGATTGCAAACTATTTGGACCTGCCGCTGGCGCGCTGCACGGTCAGACGGTTCGCTGACCAGGAAGTGTTCGTGGAGATCCGCGAGAACGTACGCGGGGCCGACGTCTTCGTCATCCAGTCCACGTCCTATCCGGCGAACGACAATTTGATGGA
>JBCDFB010000158.1:0-7220 GCA_039178655.1 Pseudomonadota bacterium
CTCCATCTCACCAAAACGCTCGGCCGGGGTGCGCGCACGCGCAGTCGCTTTGCGCTCCTCAGACATGCGATCGCGATTAAGCTCGGTCATGAAGAAGCCGGGGCTGATGGAGTTGACCCGAATGCCATCGCTCGCCCACTCGGCAGCAAGCGTGCGCGTCAATGCCAGAATGCCGTGTTTGCTGATGGCGTAGACCACAGCGCGCGGCCAACCGCGATGGGCGGCGAGAGATGCGATGTTGATGATGGCGCCGCTCCCGCGCGCCTTCATCTGTGCGCCGAAGACGGTGCAGCAGAAGAGGACACTGCGAAGATTGGTGTTCATCACGGTGTCGTAGTCCTTTTCGGTGACGGCGTGGCTTGGCGCGATCACGGTCGTCCCTTGTGAGTTCACCAGAATGTCCGGCACGCCATGCCGCTCCGCAACCGCATCGCGTAGCTTTTCGATCTCCGCGACGCTGGTGACGTCGGCCATATGGCCGGTCGTCTCCGGGTCGATGCGCTGAAGCGCCTCTTCGGCCGCGCGAACCTTGGCCTCCGTCCGCGCGGCAATCGCCACACGCGCGCCCGCGCCCGCAAACCCTTTGGCAAGGGCAAGACCGATCCCGCTTGATCCGCCCACCACCAGCGCCCGCTTCCCTCTTAAATCGTCCATGCACCCTCACTGCGCGTGCCCGCCTCGCCCACTCTAGCCGAAGCGGCAATAACGTTCTATGTATACTCAAGACAATAAGATGACAGCGGTGCTGCGCTGGCCGGGCACGGTCACGACAGAACACTCGCTCGTCGCGTGCGATCCAGGGAGGAACGATGATGCTGAAGAGACTCACAACAGTCAGTGCTGCCGTTGCCATTGTGGCCGGCACGACATTCGGGCCCGGCATGACCGCCGCGGGCGCGACGGACTTTGTCCGCATCGCCACCGCAGGCTCCGGCGGCAACTACTATCGCCTCGGCGGCGGGCTTGCGGCGATCTACAACGACGAGCTTGACGGCGTCCGGGCCTCGATCCAAGCGACCGGCGGCTCGGTGGAAAACCTTGACCTTTTGGCCGATGAGGCTGTCGAAGTTGCCTACCTCACTGGGAGTGTGGGCCAGCAAGCCTTCACCAACACGGGCCGTTTTGCAGATCGTCCCGCCGGTCGGTACGACGGGCTGAGGGCGATTGCCACCGTTTACCCGAACCCGCAGTGGTTCATCGCGGTGGACGAGGACATCCAGTCCATGGCCGATCTTGCCGGCAAGCGTGTGTCGGTGGGCTCCCAAGGCGGCGCGGGGGAAACCTGGTGGCGCTCGATCATGGAGCACAAGGGCTGGACCTACGACGATATCGAGCCGGAATTTACCGTGCACCAGGCGGCCATCGATCAGGTGCGCAACCGCCAGATCGATGCGCTTGTCTGGCCGGATGCTCCGGGGTCTGCGTCCATTCAGCAGGTGGCTGACACCGGGCGCGCGCGGGCTCTCGACATTGACCCCGACGTGATTGAATTCATGACCGCCGATAGCCTTGACTACGCCTATACCCTGCCGGCATCCGCCAACCCGTTCGGCGATGACGAAATCAAGACATTTGCGTCCCCGATCACCTTCGCGACGCACACGGGGATGTCGGACGGCGACATCTACGAGCTCACCAAAACGATGTTTGAGAACAAGGAACGCCTGATCGGCGTGCATCCCCTCGCCGAATACATGACCCTTGAAGAAGCGACAAAGGGCTTGCCGTTTCCGCTGCATCCCGGCGCTGAACGATACTATCGCGAACAAGGCATCATGTAGCCGCAACAGCAACTCATTCGGCGGAGGCTGAGCGCCGCCCCCGCCGCTGCAACACATCAGTGGCGGAGGATAAGCGCCTGCGCCCCCGTGACTCCCCATCGGGCGGAGGCTGAGCGCCTGCGCCCAGGCCAAAACCCTCTCGCCCGGACGCTTGCCCATGGCCGAACCCAATCGCCCCCCGCGCGAGTCGTCTCAAGAGTGGAGCCGGCCCGATCTTGAAGGCGAGGGGGTCATCGACGTTGACAAGCTCCACAGCGCCCACGAACCGCAGTCGGACACACGCACGCTGACCGGCTGGTGGGCCAAGATCTTCATCGCCGTTGCGATCGTATCATCACTCTTTCATCTTTACACGGGCGGCTATCGACCACTCCCCGCCATGGAGCAGCGGCCGATCCACTTGGCTTTTATTCTGTTCCTGGGTTTTTTGATCTACCCCACTATCCGGGGACGCACCGCCGGAAACCCTGAGTGGCAGGACGTCATCCTCGCCGTCGCGGGGTCCGTCTCGGCAGGCTATCTGGCGTGGAACTACCTCGACATCGTGATGCGCGGCGGGTTCCCCACCACCACCGACATCATCATGGGGACGATTTTCTGCTTTGTGATCCTGGAAGCCGCCCGCCGGACGATGGGTCTCTTTCTGGTGGTGCTGTCGGTCATCTTCCTCGGCTACCTGTTTCTGGGCCCATGGATGCCTGGCGCGCTCGCCCATGGCGGTTTCGGCTATGAGCGCGTTATTCGCCAAATGTACATGTCCACCGAGGGGATCTTTGGCGTCGCCATCGGTGTATCGGCAACGTACGTCTATCTCTTCATCTTGTTTGGTGCGTTCCTGCAAAAGTCAGGCACAACAACGTTCTTCACCAACCTTGCCTTTGCGGCTGCGGGCCACAGCCCCGGCGGTCCGGCGAAGGTGGGCATCATGGCGAGCGGGATGATGGGGATGATCCAAGGCTCGTCCGCCGCCAATGTTGCGTCCACGGGCGTCTTCACCATCCCGCTCATGAAGCGTCTGGGTTTCAAAGGCTATTTTGCCGCTGCGGTGGAAGCTGTTGCGTCCTGCGGGGGCCAATTCCTGCCGCCCGTCATGGGTGCATCAGCATTCATCATGGCCGAATACCTTCAAGTCTCGTATTCGTACGTGGCATTGGGCGCGATCATTCCGGCAGTGCTTTACTATGGCGCGGTCTATCTTCAGGTGCACCTGCGTGCCCGCAAGCTCGGGATGGAGGGGCTGCCGCGCGATCGCCTCCCGCGGGTGAAGGCTGTGGTTCTGTCCCACGGTCACCTGGTCCTGCCGATCTTCCTTCTGATCGGCATGCTGGTATTGGGGTTCACCGCACTCTTTGCGGCCTTCTTCTCCATCGCCGGTGTCGTCGTCATCAGCGCCATGCGCAAGCACACGCGCATGGGTTTTGCAGACATCGTTGACGCTCTCGTGGTCGGCGCACGAAACACGATCTCCACGGCCATCGCGTGCGCGGCCGTGGGCTTTATTGTCGGCTCAGTGGCGCTCTCAGGCGTCGGGCTGATCCTCACCCAATCGATCCTCAACCTTGCGGACGGATCGCTCTTGCCGGCGCTGCTTCTCGCCGCCGCAGCCTCGCTGTTCCTGAGCTTCGGGCTGCCGACCACCTCTGTTTACATCATCACCGCAACGCTGGTGGCGCCAAGCCTCATCGAGATGGGCGTGCCCCCGCTGGTGGCGCATCTTTTCTGCTACTACTGGGGTGGCGTTTCATCGATTACGCCGCCTGTGGCGCTGGCGGCCTATGTGGGGGCGGGCATTGCCAACGCATCGGTGATGCAGTCCGGCTTCACCGCAATGCGCCTTGGGATGGCCGCCTACATCGTGCCGTTCGTTTTCGTTTACTGGCCGGACTTGGTGTTGTGGCAGGAGGCGGGACTGTTCAGCCTTCTCCTTGCCATCGGGAGCGGCATTCTCACGGTGATTTGCATGGCAGCCATTGGCGAGCGGTATCTCTTCCGCGCGCTCTCCTTGCCAAAGCTCATCATGCTATCGGCCTGCATCATCCTCGTCATGGTCCCGGTGATCTGGGCAACACTTGTCGCGGCCATCGTCGTGGTTGCCATCATCGCGATGGAGTACGCAGCGCGCCCACGCACGGGGCCTGCGCACTCGGCCTAGCGCGACGCCGGTGGCAGGGGCTCGAGGAAGCTGACCGTTTCCTCCGGTACTCTGCCCCGGATCATCGCTATCCGATCGACGGCACGGTCGCTAGAGGCCATCAAATGCGCGTGGAGTGCGCGTTTTGCGGTACCGATCCGGCCGGCAAACAAAGGTTTCAAAACCGCAAGGTGCTCGGCCAGAAAGGGCTCCACCTCATACATCTGCGCCGTCAGCCTGTAGAAATAGCGGTGCGCCAGGAGGAGCGACTGGTGCTGCTCCATGGCGCGCCGAAGGATGACGTTGGTGGTGTGCCCCAGCAGGTCGACGTGGAGGTCACGCTCCAACGCGTCGAGCGGTGCGCCGGTGGCCTTCGTCTCGATGGCGTCCGTAAGGTCGCTGATCATTTCGCCGATGCGACCCTTGGATGCCGCCGGCGCAGCGCTCTCCAGCGCAGCCGGCTCCAAAATGGCGCGGACGGCATAAAGGTCGCGCACCCGTTCGGGCGACATCTCCTGGGCGATCCAGCGTTTGCCTTCGTTCAGCACCAGCCCCCGTGACTGGAGCCGCGCCAGAACCTCGCGCGCCACAGTGCGGCTCACGCCAAAATGCTGGCCGAGCGCGGTCTCAAGGACGCGCCAACTCGCAAACGCGATGCGCTTTGTGATGGCGTCTTCCACCTCGCCATAAATGCGCTGCCAGATGGGGACGGTCTCAAAACTCTGCGGTTCCACGACACCGTTCACCAGCGCGTCGGCCCGCGCGGTCGCACCCTCCACTACCACGAACCCGCGGGACGGCGCCGTGGCAGGGGTCACCAACCCGTGCGCTTTCAATTCGGCCAGCGCCTGCCGCGCCGGCGCGCGCGACAAGCCGAACCGCGACGCAAGGCGGCTTTCCAAAAGGCGCTCGCCCGCAGCGATCTCACCTTGCGCGATCTCAGCCGCAATCACGCGAACGATCCGGCCGTAGAGCGGCGGCTCCAGAGGTGAACTCTCGGCCGACCGCCGAACATCATCCATGGGCGCCTCCTTCCAGGGGACTTAGCCTGCCCGAGGAGGTTCTTGCAAAACTACCATTGTCACATCGCGATCGCTTTGTATAACGTATACCTAAGTCGTTATTGAGCGGAGCGTTGATATGGCGGGGCGGCTTTCCGGCAAACGCGCGCTCATTACCGGAGCCGGTCAGGGCATGGGGCGCGCCGCAGCGCTGGCCTTCGCGGCGGAAGGGGCGAGCGTGCTTGCCACAAGCCGGACGGCCGAAAAAATGAGCGATTTTGCCACCCATCACGTGGGCATGGAGACCGCCGCGCTCGACGTGGCCGACCCGGCAGCAATCGCCTCGGTGACGTCGAACGGCGGCCCCTTCGACATCCTCATCAACTGCGCCGGATGGGTCGCTGACGGCCCGCTCATCTCATCCGCGGATGAGGATTGGGAGACGAGCTGGCAGATAAATGTGATGGGCCCCATGCGCCTTATCCGGGCAGTGCTGCCAGCGATGATCGCGCGCGGGGCAGGCAGCATCGTGAACGTTGCGTCGGTGGCCTCCAGCCTCACCGGCGTTGCCAACCGCGCCGCCTATGGCACCACCAAGGCGGCCCTCATCGGGCTCACCAAGTCCGTGGCGCGCGATCACATTGCCGATGGGATCCGCTGCAACGCGCTCTGCCCGGGCACCACCGCGTCCCCCTCACTTGACGAGCGCATCGCCGCGACGCCGGATCCAGAGGAAACGCGCCGGGCCTTTGTGACGCGCCAGCCCATGGGCCGGCTTGGCACTGTGGAGGAGATGGCCGCCGCCATGGTGTGGATGGCGTCGGACGAGGCGGCTTTCATGACCGGTGCCGTCGTTCCCATCGACGGCGGACAAACCCTATGAGCGGCCCGACCGCCTCACCCGACGCGCTTGAGGCGTTTTGCGTCACGGTCCTCAAGCGCGCCGGGGCCGACGTGCCGAGCGCGGAGGCGGCCGCCCGCGCAATGCTCCACGCCAGCCTCCACGGCGTTGACAGTCATGGCGTGCGCCTCCTGCCGCACTACAACCGCGCCATCCGCGGCGGCCGGGTGAACGGCACGCCCGCCTTGCGCTTTCGGCGAACCCGCCTGGGCGCCGGAATGCTGAATGCCGACCATGCCCACGGCGCCCTCGCCACCTATGAAGCCGGCCGTCACGCTGTGGCGCTGGCGGAGGAGGCGGGCATCGGCGCTGTCGGGATTGCCCACACATCCCACTTCGGGCCGGCTGGGGCCTATGCCTTGCCCATCGCAGAGGCCGGCAAGATCGGAATTGTCGTGTGCAATTCCGACAGCTTTGTGCGGCTTCACGATGGCGCGTCGCGCTTCCACGGGACGAACCCCATTGCCGTTGCCGTGCCCACCAACGGGCCGCATCCGTGGCTCCTCGACATGGCAACCAGCGCCGTCCCCTACAATCGCGTCGCCCTTTACAAGACGACCGGTGAAACGCTTCCCGATCACACCGCATCGCGCGCTGACGGGACCGACACACGCTCCGCCCACGAAACGGACATGCTCGCACCGCTGGGTGGCGCTGTGGGGTTTAAGGGCGCGGGCCTCGGCGGCATGGTGGAGATTTTCTCCGCGCTTCTGACCGGGATGCGGATCGGCCCGGAAATTTTGCCCATGGATGGGCCTGATATGGCGACGCCGCGAGATCTCGGCGCGTTTGTCATCGCCGTCGATCCTGACGCATTTGCGGGCGCTGACATTTTACGCGCCGGCATGGACCGATATCTGCGGGCCTTGCGGGACAGCCCACCACGCGAAGGCGCCCGCGTGATGGCCCCCGGCGACCGCGAGTGGGCTGAAGCCGGCCGGCGCCGCGTGTCCGGCATCCCCCTCGATCACGAGACGGCTGCCGCCTTCAAAGACCTCGCTGCCGCGGCGCGCATCCCCGCGCCCTTCAGCGACCCAACGCCCAAACAAACCAACTTGGAGGAGACCCAAGAATGATCAAACGAACCTTCGCATCCGCTGTCGCCGTCGCCGCTGTGTGCGTCGCGGCCGCCGGCGCTTCGGCTCAAGAGACCCAAACGCTGCGCTTCAATCACGTGCTCGGCCCCAATGAGCCGTTCCACCAGGGCTTCCTCGCCTGGGCCGAGCGGGTGAATGAGCGCACCAACGGCCAGCTCACGATCGACGTCTTCCATTCATCGCAACTGGGCGTGGAGGAAGACATCATCGAGCAAATCCGGCAGGGTGCCAACATCGGGCAAAATACCGACGCGGCGCGGCTCGGCAACTATGTTCCGGGGATTGCCGTCGTCAACGGCCCCTACTTCC
>JBCDFB010000159.1:0-7214 GCA_039178655.1 Pseudomonadota bacterium
CGGTGAAGGACTGGGCGAACGAGGAAGGCATTGCGGACGAGGAAATCCGCGAGCGCTTGCGCAAAGCGGCCGATGAGGCTGCGGCCCGCAAGGTGGCGCAGTATGGCGGCGACCTTTGGCGCCAGGTGGAAAAGTCGGTCCTTCTTCAAACGCTCGATCAGCTGTGGCGCGAACACATTGCCACCCTTGACCACCTGCGCTCGGTGGTGGGCTTCCGCGGCTACGGCCAGCGCGACCCGCTCAATGAGTACAAGACCGAAGCCTTTGCGCTGTTTGAAGCAATGCTGTCGGAGTTGCGCACGGCCGTCACCAGTCAGCTGATGCGCATTGAAATCCGCCAGCCGGACGCAGCGCCTTCCCTGCCCATGGACGACGATCTTGACGGCTATGAGCCACACCACTTCGACCCGTTCACCGGCGAAGATGAGTTCGAGCTGGCCGATGAGAATCTCGATGGGCCGCCGCGTGGCGATGCAGGCGATGTGGCTGTTCAAGAACCGCGCGTTGCGCGCAAGCCGGCCGCTGCACGAAATGCTGCCGACCCGCGCACCTGGGGCAAGGTAAGCCGCAATGAACAGTGCCCCTGCGGCTCCGGCCGGAAGTTCAAGCACTGTCACGGCAAACCGTCCTGACGTGATGCTAGGGGCTCTTCGCGCCACGGTCGAAGGGCTGGAAGAGTTCCTGGCGATGGGAGCGGTCGAAGACCGGCCCATCGAACAGACCCTTGAGGGCTTCGCTGAAAGGGCCCGGGCGGGGGGCATCTCTGTTTTTCGGGTCATGGCGGGTTGGCGTCTGCTTAACCCGCAGTTCGCAAGCAGCAGCCTTTGCTGGCAGCAAGGCGAGGGCCTGACCATTGAACGCTTTCGCCAGGGTGAGGCGCTCGTCTCAGAGGACTATAAGCGCTCAACGATCTTTGCGCTTTTAAACAGCGACGCGACGGAGATGCGCCACCGCCTTGCCGGGGCGAACGCACCCTTCGAGTTTCCGATTTTCGAACGGCTCGCAGCGCTTGGTATGACCGATTACTTCATGTGCCTTGTCGCGTTTGGCAAACAGGCGCCAGGCGGGCAGCCCATGGTCGGCACGCCCAAGCGTGAAGTTCCCGGTGCAGGCATTGTTTTGTCTTTTGCCTCTGACCGGGAAGGCGGCTTTACCGACGAGGAGGTGTGTGCGCTCAAGCGGTTGCGGTACATGCTGGCGCTCGCCTCCCGCACTGCGCTCGACAGTGACATGCGCCAAACCCTTGCCACGACCTATCTCGGCCGCGCGACCGGTGCCCGCGTCCTCGGCGGCGAGATCGCCCGTGGCGACGGCGAAGTGGTCGACGCCATCATCTGGTATTGTGACCTGCGCGGCTCCACTGCGCTTTGCGAGCGGCTCGGCGCGCAGGCTTATCTCCCCGTCCTCAACGACTACTTCGAGGCGACCGCAGGGCCGGTGGTGAAAGCCGGCGGAGAGGTGCTCGATTTCATCGGGGATGCGGTGCTCGCCATCTTTCCGCCGACACCTGAAGGGTTCGCCGGCGTGCTCGCCGGCACCAAGGCTGCTTGCGAAGAGGTCATGGCGCTCCCCGGGCAGCATAGCGCGTTGGCGGACCGCACCTGCCTTTCGGATATGACAGGCATCGCCATCGCAACCGGCACAGTGGTTTACGGCAACATTGGCATTGCCGAGCGTCTGACGTTCTCGGTCATCGGGCCGACGGTGAATGCGGTGGCCCGGTTGGAGCAACTCACGAAGGTGCTGAAGGAACCGCTTCTCGTGAGCGCGGATGTGGCAGCGCAAATGGAATGGGACGGCGGCTGGCGCGACCTCGGCGCCTTCGCGTTGGAGGGCTTTTCCTCAGACACCCATGTGTTTGCCCCGAAGATGGAGCCGGTGGGGCCGGCGGCTCAGGCGTCCAGCCCCTCCTCCAAGCGGTCCACGAGCGCGGCAAGCATGTGATCGCAGCGGGCAAGCTGGTCTTCGCTCACAAATTCATCGGGCCGATGCCCCTGCGCCATGGAACCTGGCCCGCACACCACCACCGGTGCGCCAAGTTCTTCCGCAAACAGGCCGCCTTCTGTGCCGTAGGCCACTTTGATCGTGCCGTTTGCACCGCTGAGCCGTTTCACGAAATCGACGGCGTGGGATGGGTTGCGCGTGGCAAGACCCGGGTACGAGAACGAAGGCTCGATGGAAATGGCAGCGTCTTCGTCGTCTGTCGCGTTGACGATGCGCGCTGCATCCTCGCGCAGTTCCTCGATCATGCCGGGCATATCGTCCTCAGCGAGAGCACGGATCTCAAAGTCGAGAACGGCGTGGTTCGGCACGATGTTGAGTGCGACACCGCCGGCGAGCTTGCCGGCGTGCAGCGTGGTGTAGGGCACGTCATAATCCCCGTCGCGCTGGCCTTCGGCGGCAATGCCTGCCTGCTTTTGCCGGATGGCCTGCAAGAAGTCTGCGGCCAGATGCAGGGCGTTGAGCGCGTGGGGCGCCAGTGCGGAATGGCCCTCGCGGCCCGTAAAGGTCGCACGCAGCGCAGTCTTTCCCTTGTGGCCTGTGGCGACGGCCAACTCGGTCGGCTCGCCCACGATCACCAGAAGAGGCTTCCCGGCGACGGTTTTTACCATGTCGATTAGCGGCCTCACGCCGAGGCAGCCCACCTCCTCATCGCAGGATAGGGCGAGTGCAAGGGGCGTTCGCAGCCCGCGTGCCGCGGCCTTTTCCGCCGCGACGATGGCGCAGGCGAGGAAGCCCTTCATGTCAGCGGTTCCGCGGCCATAGAGGCGGCCATCGGCGCTGGTGAGTTCAAAGGGCGGTGTCGTCCACGCCTGTCCCTCCACAGGAACCACGTCCGTGTGGCCCGACAAGATGACCGGTGCACTCTCCTGCGGACCGACGACGGCGTAGAGATTGTCCCGTCCGCTCTCGTAGGGGACGCGGGTGATCCTTGCGCCGGCCGCTTGGAGCCGCTGTGCGGCGTAGTCCATCAGCGCGGTGTTGTCGGTTCGGGAAACGGTCGGAAATGCGACCAAATCCGCCAGGACTGCAGAAGAAGCGGTCAACGAACTGAATCAGTCATCCGGCAGCATCGTCTCGGGACACTGCGGCAGAGAAAAGCCGTCAGGGACGATGGTGGCGCTGTTGCCGCAGGCAAGATTGAGCTGTTCTTGGGTGAGGCCGCGCACGCCAGAAAGGTTCGCTGAAGAAAAGTTCGTGCGGCGCAGGAGCGCTCCCTCAAGCGTCGCGCCCGATAGGTCCGCGCCTGTGAGATCGGATGAGGTGAGCCGCACGTGGCTCATATCCGCCTCGCGGAACGACGCTCCGGCAAGGCGCGCCCGGTCAAGATCAACCAACTCAAGCTCAGCGTTGGAAAAGTTGGCGCCCTCCGCCACGGCGCGCTCCATGTTTGCCGAGCGGGACATGGAGTGGGAGAGGTCCGCACCGGAAAGGTCGGACCTGCGCAAAAGCGCGTGCCGCAGATCCGCATGACTGAGGTTTGCGGCGATCAGGTTTCCGCTGGAGAGGTCCGCATCGCGCAGATCAGCCTCGTGGAAGTCGACACCGTTCATGACCGCTTTTTCCAGGTCCACACCGCGCATCCGCGACCGTCCGAAAGTGGCGTCGGAAAGGACAGCTTTTTCCAGCTCGGCCCTTTGCAGGTCGCAGCGCGTGCATTGAAGGCGCGGAAGATTGGCCTCTTTCAGATCCGCCTCGCGCAGTGTCGCGCGCGAAAAGTCAGCATCGTCAAGGTCCAGAAAGCGAAGGCTTGCCAAGACGAGCTTGCAGCGGGGACAGCCATTCTCGGCAATGATTTCATCGGCCGTCTTTTCCCCACTGAGGGCTGGGCCGACACCGATCAGAAGAGCGACGATCAGTCCTAAAAATCTCATCTAAACACTCCCCACCACGCCCTACGGTAACACAGCATGGCATTTCTAAGGCGGTAAGCCCTCAACGGGCGACAGTCATATCAAATTGACGCAATCACCTTGAGTGAGCGTGCCGGCGCCCCTTTCGCCGGGTGGCGCCTACCTCTGATCGTCTAGCGTGCCAGTTCATCTGCCAGTTGCGCAATGGTGCGCTGGTAGACCGAGGCCCGGTTCCACTTGGCGATGACGCGGTAATTTGCCGTACCGGGACCCCAGCCCTGGCCGCGGCGCCAGCCGTTGCGGGAGAACCAGTTGGCGGTTGAGGCCAGAACGTCTGGCACGGAACGCATGAGGTCGCGCCGGCCGTCGCCGTCGTAGTCGACGGCGTAGTTGAGGTAGCGTTCGGCCAGGAATTGCGTCTGCCCGATCTCCCCGGCCCACGCGCCCCGCATGTCACGCGCACGCATGTCGCCCCGGTCCACAATGCGCAGCGCGGCGATCAACTCGCGCGTGAAGAAGGTGGTCCTGCGGCAGTCGTAGGCGAGCGTTGCCAGCGACTGCATGATGGGAAGGTTGCCTGAATCCCGGCCAAACCCCGTCTCCAGCGCCCACACCGAGACCAGAACGGGCCCGGGAACGCCCCAGCGCTGCTCGATCCGTCCCATCATGGCGGCGTTGTCGCGCAGATATCGCCTGCCGCGGTTGATCATGCGCTGGTCTACCCGGCGCCGCCAAAACTGATCGAAGGACAGTTTGAATGATCGCTGGTTGCGGTCAAAGCCGATGACCCTGCGCGAGTAGCTGACCCCTGAAAGAGCGCTGTCGACGGTGCTGCGCCGGATGCCTTCGCGCACCGCGCGCTCTTTGAAATCCGCAAGCCACGCGTTGAAGCCCGAAGCGTTGTCGCCGCAAGTGGCCGCGTGCGCTGGCGCTGACAGGGCGATCAATCCGCAAAGCACCAACGCGCCGAGAAGTCCCTTCCGTGCAGCCGGCAAATTCATTTCGCGAGGCCCCCCTTCCCCACAACACTGTTTGGGAAGTGTAGCAGACCTTGGCGCCGCCTGCCGGGCCGAGCGGATGGGCCCACGAAAAAAGCCGGGCGTGTGCCCGGCTCTTTAGGTTGCGCTCGCTCGCCGTGGTCAGCGGAAGCCAAGTCCGATGGTGGAGCGTGTTGGCGGCGGGAACAAACGCTCGTTGTCGGCAAAGACCGCGCGCTGCGTGTCCGCTGTCCTGCCGGACCGGTTCAGCGCCCTGAAGATCCGCCGTGCCGAGCGGACGTCGCCCGCGTTCTGGTAGGCGAAGCCCTGGAGCAGCATCAGGTCCTTCTGCAGGGGGGCAATGCGATTGCGCTGGTCCAGATAGTAGAGCGCTGCCACATGCTGTTCGGCCTGGTTCGCCGCCAAAGCCCGCTGGGTCAGGATGTTGATTTGCGTCTCCGTCCGACGGGCGCGGGACATGGGGCCGGACGCTGCCGTGATTGCTGCTTCGTTGGTGAGATTTGCGGAAATGGCCGCAAGGGTCGCACCGTAGACCGCATCCGAGGCGGCGCTGCTGCCGAACCGGGCGCTCATCCGCGCCAGCTGGAAGGCTTGGGCAGCTTCAATGGGCCGGCGCAACTCCAGCAGGCAGAACCCCCTTGCGGTGGCGTCCTCTGCCGACAGCCGGCCGCGGCGGATCGCGCGGTCCGTTATGGAGAGGCAACGGGAGAACTGGCGGTTCGCAAGTGCCTGCTGGGCCGAGGTGGCGCCGCCGACCGAACTGCTTACGGAGCGCCGGCGCGAGGACCTGGTGGGCCGGTTTGCAATGGCACGCACCTCATCATCCACGCTGCGCGCCGACGTTGTCGGCAGACCCTGACGCACCCGCCGCTGGACTGTCGCGCCCGCAGTCGGGAGCGACCGGTTGGCGCCCGTCACCACTTCGGTCCGACGCTGGACCGGGCGGACCGGTTGTCCATCACGCAGCCGAAGTGTTCTGCGGCGCTCTGTGATGTCGCTTGGCGTGGTGGCACGCGCAGGGTTCTCTGCGCCGAGCGCGCGCCGGCGAACCGCGCTGTCGGTCTGAGCGGCAGGGGGCACCGCGCGGCGTGGCGCGGTGACGGGAGCCGGGGCAACAGGCACCGGGGTCACCGGCGCTGGGGTCGGTGTGGGTGTCGGCACAGCGGCCTGGATCCGATGAAGAAGTGAGCGCGGGCCGGGCTTGCGCGGCTCAATCACCACGGACCGGCGCGGAATATCAGGCCGTTCCATACCATCCGGCCGGCGCGTTATGGCACGCACGTGGATTGGCGCCGAGGTCAGCGAGCCCGCTTCGATTGTGGTGATCACGTTGTTGCGCTGGGCATCCACCTCCTGCTGCTGCTGGATCAGGACACGCAGACGCTCGCGCTCTTCAGGATCGCAAATAACTGAACTGACGCCCACCTCGTTCGTGGGATCGTCGCGGTCGCCAGTTACCGGATCGGCAGGGTCAATGCCTTCGCCCGTGCGAAGGGCCAGAACGGAGCGGTAGAGCGGGCCCCACTCGTCAACCACCTCGTCAAAGCCGGCCTGGTCGCCCAAGCGAAGACGCGTCAGCGCGAGGCCGTAAATGGCCGCTTCGGTCGGCACCCAGTTTGCCGAGGAAATGAACCATTCCTCTGCGATGATGAACTGGCACGTGTTGAAGGCGTACCATCCCAACGCCTGGGCGCCGTTGGGATCACGCTGATTGATGACGATGGGGACAAACCGGTCCACCGACGTTTGCTCGACGTCTTCGATGGAGGTCTGGCCCAGCTCGTCGGCCGTCAAAATCGTGGCCATTGCGTCGAGGTAGGCCTCCATCAGCTCTGGCGTTTGCTCGCGCCATTGGAAGGCCACTTCACGGGCGAGAAACTCGTCTTCCCGGTCGCCGGTGGCGCGAAGGGCGACCACGTAGGCTTCCGCCGCGTCAGAGCCCAGACCGTTGTCGAGGGCGAAACGGAACCACTGCGCGGCTTCCGGAGCATTCCCCTGACGGTACAAGTAGAAGCCCACCAGCATGGAGTCTTCAAGGTTCTGCCCGGTGCGCGCAAACTCTGCCAGGAGTTCAAGCCACTCCACCGGCACCGGAACGCCCTCTTGAGTTCCCCCACGGGCCACAGCGCCCCGGATGATGTCCAGCCTTGCGTCGGCAAACTCGTTTTGCCCGCCCTCCTGCTGGCCGAGAGCAAAAAGCTGCGTGACGAGCGCCGGGTCCAACGTCTCCGCAGCTTTCTGCAGCGAAGAGGCCCGCTCGTTTTGACGCACGCACTGGTTGATAACGTAGTCGTAAGCGTCGAACGCCCGTTGCGTACGCCCGGTGTTGGCGAAAGCCACAGCAACACGCCAAATGCTGTAC
>JBCDFB010000160.1:0-7187 GCA_039178655.1 Pseudomonadota bacterium
ACCAGGACCCGGGCCATCCGCCGGGAAATCGTGGACGCTGGCCAAGAAACGGCGGTACCGAACTTCGGCCGTCCGTCCGAGACGGGCCTTCCCGCCGTGGACCAAGACGCTTAGCGCGGGCGATTTGCGGCGTGCTCGTCCCGCTCCCGGGCCTCAGACAGGATGCGCACACACACGATCAGTTCATTCAGAATTTCAGCCTTTGCCGGCGCGTCAGGCGGGTCGGACAGGATGGGCGCGGCACTGCGGCGGAGCACTTGCGCGTCCGGGGGGACGGGCGCGGCAGCGTCGTGGCGCTCCTTTTCAAGGGAAAGCCCCAGAATTTCCGCGCCCCGAGCCACCAGACTGTCCCGCTCGGCAGAGCGAGCGGCGTTCTGCACTTCGCGCATGGGGCGCCCCTCCACGTAAAGGGCGTGGGCAAGGCCCGCGATTAGCGCTGCATCGCGCGGGCGATATCCGTCACCGGCCGACGTTTTGACCGAACGGATCTGCGCAAACTGGTCTTCAAAAAAGCTGAGGACTGAGGCCGGCACACCCGCCCGCTTGGCAAGTTCGCGCGCTGGGATGGGCGGCATCTGCTCACTCATCGGGAGCGCCTTCTCCTCCTCTAGCGGCCGTTTGCGTGACCGTTGCCGTTAGCATCCAAACCCCGCCGTCCCCTCAACCGGTCGACAACGCCGTTGACGAACTTCTTCAAGATATCGCTTGCCTTGAATGTCACGACGCTGCGGGCCTCGATGGGCACTTCCTCGCCGGTCTTCGGGTTGCGGCCGACGCGTTCGTTCTTCTTGCGCACCTCGAAGGTTCCGAACGAGGCGAGGCGCACCTTGCCGTCCCTCTCAAGACCCATCACGATCTCATCGAGCACTTGATCGGCAATCTGCGCGGCATCTGCTCTTGGCAATTTCACCTTGGCGTGAATTGCGTTCGCAAGGTCGGCGCGCGTGATCGTGCGTCCAGCCATGGCTCTGCATCACCGTCATTGGAGGTTCGAGAGACCGCGGACGCAGCAACCCTGCGCGGTTAACTATCTGACGTTATGCGAGGGTTTCGGGTGGGTCAATCGCGCAGAGGCCATTGGTAACCCAGCGGTGCAACATTGTTGCGCCAGGGTCGCAATTCTACCAGCGCACCACGGCAGCTGCCCATGTGAAGCCACCGCCGAGCGCTTCCAGAAGCACCAGATCACCGCGCTTGATGCGCCCGTCGCGCACCGCAACGTCCAGCGCGAGCGGGATCGACGCGGCGGACGTGTTGCCGTGCTCAGCGACGGTGAGGACCACTTTGTCCGCAGCAATGCCAAGCTTTTTGGCGCTTGCGGAGATGATGCGCTGGTTCGCCTGATGGGGTACGAACCAGTCCACGTCCGACGCGGTGATCCCGGATTTCGCCATAACGTCTTCGACCACATCCACTGTGGCTTGTACGGCGAAACGGAACACCTCCTGGCCGCGCATGCGGACGTGGCCGCATTGGTCCGATGTGGAAGGACCGCCATCGACGAAGAGCTTGTCGCGATGGGCACCGTCGGAGCGCAGCGCGTGCGCTACAATCCCGCGCGGCCCTTGTGCCCCGTCTGCATCGCCGGAGCTTTCCAGAAGCACTGCACCGGCCCCATCGCCGAAGAGGACGCAGGTGGTCCGGTCCTCCCAATCCAAAATACGGGAGAACGTCTCAGCGCCTATCAGCAGCACGTTGGACGCCGCTCCGCTCGCAATCATTGCGTCGGCGGTTGACAGGCCGAAAAGGAAGCCGGAGCACGCCGCCCCCACGTCGAACGCTGCGCCATGGGCCATGCCAAGCCGCTGCTGAACCACCACCGCGGTTGCCGGAAACGTGTGGTCCGGCGTTGCGGTGGCGACAATGATGAGATCCACCGCGTCAATGGTCCGACCGGCGTTCTGGAGCGCTGCCCGGGCGGCCCGCTCGGCAAGATGGGACGTGAACTCCCCCTCCGCTGCAATACGCCGTTCGCGAATGCCGGTGCGTGCAACGATCCAATCATCCGACGTGTCGACAATTTTCGACAGATCGTGATTGGTGACCGTGTTTGCCGGAAGTGCTGAGCCGATGCCGGCGATGCGGGACGCAGGGCCGCGCCTCACCCCGCTTTGTGCGCCGGAGCTTTCCTGCCGCGACGGGCCCTGTGCCTCGCCGCCTGCGGCGCCCCCGCGCTCCACTTCAACCCGCGTCTGCAAGCTCCACCGTCTCCTCAAGGGCAGCCACATCAGCCGCGATACGCTGCATCAGATTGTTGCACGCCATGTCATGGGCAAGCTCCACGGCACTTGCAAAACCCTCAGCGTCCGTACCGCCGTGGCTTTTGATGGCAAGACCATTGAGGCCGAGAAAGACCGCGCCATTGATCTTGCGCGGGTCCATCTTGTCGCGCAAGCGCATGAAGGCAGGCTTTGCCAAGAGGTAACCTATGCGCGCCCGCAGCGTCCGGCCAATGGACATGCGCAGATACTCAGCAAGCTGACGCGCGGTCCCTTCAGCAGTTTTCAGCGAGATGTTGCCGGAGAAGCCTTCAGTCACCACCACGTCCACCGCGCCGCGGCCGATGTCGTCGCCCTCCACAAAACCCTCGTAGCGCATGGTGGAGAGATTTTTCTCCCGCAGGATTTGCCCGGCCTCCCGCACTTCTTCCAGGCCCTTCACCTCCTCAACACCAATATTGAGGAGGCCCACCGTGGGTCGCTCAATGCCAAATACGGCGCGCGCCATGGCAGCGCCGAGGATGGCGTGGGTGACCAGATTGCGCGTGTCCACACCGATGGAGGCGCCCACATCCAACACAATGGATTCCCCGCGCACGGTCGGCCAGATGGCGGCGAGCGCCGGCCGGTCCACTCCGGTCATGGGGCGCAGACAGAACAGGGCCATCGCCATCAATGCTCCGGTGTTGCCCGCCGATACCATGGCGTCGGCCCCGCTCTCCTTCAGCGCCTCCAGCGCCCGCCACATGGAGCTGTCGCGGCGGCCCATCCGCAGCGCCTGGCTAGGCTTAGCGTCCATGGGAATGGCGACTGTGGTGTGATGAATGGCGCTCACTGCCCCCAGCTGGGGCAAACGGGAAAGGTGCTCGGCAAGGAGGTTTTCGTCGCCGTAAAGATCAAAGCGCACGGCTGGGCAGCGGACGCGCACAATGTCGAGGCCAGGCAAGACCATTGCGGGGCCTTCGTCGCCGCCCATTGCGTCGATGGCGAGCCGGATCGTCTTAGCGCTCATGGCACCCGTTCTCGTGGTCGGCGAAGTCCGTTGCGCCCCGTTCTCGGTCGCACTGCGCAGCGAGCGGGAAGCGGCGCGGACCATAGTGGAGTTTACGGTGCCGTCAAAACGTTCAGTGCGACTTATGTTTTAGCACAGCAAGGGCGGCGAAAGGCGAAGGTTCGGCCTCCTCGTCCACCTCGTCTTGGAAAGCAGCCCCTGGCGCACGGGGATAGGGGTCAAGCCCGAGGGCGAAATGCTCAACGACGACGGACCACAGCTCCAGGCCGCGCCCTTCAAGGGGATCGGGAGGGTCCTCGGCTTCAGGATCGATGTCGACCGTCGAGCGTTGTGCAGCATCAGGGTGAAAAGAAGCGTTGATGGGCTCGTTGACGGAGCCCTCCACCGGTTCGAGTGTCACGACGCACTCCTGCACCACCTCACCAATGATAGTGCCGGTCAATCGAACGCCTCTGCCGCGCCACGGTTGGGCGCACAGATCCGCGCTCAAGCTTTTCACGGCGACGATCCCAAGCTCTTTCGCGATGGCAGCGCGGTCTGCCTCGCTCGCCACCAGCCTCACGCGCTCCTCAGACCCGAGCCGCCCCACGTCGATGACGCGTTTGGGCAGCGTGCTCACGAGGCTTTGGCGAGCGTTTCTGTGACAAATTCCACCGGCTCTGGATACCGGAACGGCTCGTCCAGCGGCCGTGCACCCACCGCTACTGCCATGGCGTTCGCATAAAGGGCGAGCGCGCGCGCTTCGTGTGACCCGGCCTTCTCCTCGTCCTCCAAGAGATTGCGGGCAATGGCGGTGGCGAGCGTCGCCTCGTCGCCCGCAGCCGTGGCGTAGGCAGCATAGCGGCCGTAAAAGGCACGCCCGATTGCCTTCATCTTTTTGGGAAAGGAGTTATCGCTGACGCCGATGGAGCGCAGGTTCCCCTCCATGTCCGCCACAAACGTATCGAACAGCGCCTGCCCGTCGTCCGTAATGCCTCCTTCGCCATCGTTTAACGCGGCGATAAGGGGCCACAGGTGAAAAACGATCATATCAAAACGCCCATCCAGCGTGTCGGGAACGCCGAACGTCTGATAAAAGGCGGGCTGCCGCGCTTGGGCGACGGCTTTGGCGTAGAGTTCCAGCACTGCTGGGTTGGTTTGTTTCTTTCGGAAGAAGCGCAGCATGACACCAGTTTCCTTTACGAGGTCACATAGGGGCCGAGCGACCGGATTTAAGGTGAGGGCCGCATGCGCCGCAGCAGCCCTCGTGGTGCTCCTCGCCGGATGTGGCGTGGGCGAGACGTACACCAGAGGCCAAAAGATCACCCAAGATCAATTGGAGCAGGTGCCGGCGGGTTCTTCCAAGGAGCAGGTGCTCCTTGCGCTGGGTACACCCACCACCACAGGTCTGGCAGGCGGCGAGGCGCTCTACTACATCTCGCAAACATCCTCGCGGACGTTTGCTTACCAGCGCCCCTCCGTCACCGACCGCCGGATTCTCGTGGTGTACTTGGACGATGAAGAGGAAGTCCGCGACATCTCCGAGTACGGCCTGAAGGATGGCAAGGTTTTCGATTATCTGAAGCGGCGCACACCCACCGGTGGCTCAGACCTTGCGTTCATCTCGCAGATGCTGGGCGGCTTGATGAGCCCGACACTTTAACGACCGCGTCCAAACGTCCGGGTGGCGGATGACGTTTTGGCGGTAGCCTCAGATCTTGCGGCAATGAGGCGGCTGCGGGCGGCGGGGGAGCGATGATGACGAACGATCCTGTCGCTGCACCCTGGGCCCTGCGCACCGCCCGCGGCATCAAACGGGCGCGATGGGCCATCATCATCGTCTGGCTCGCGGCAATAGTTGGCGGGATGATGGGGGGCGAAAAGGTCCTCTACGACCCCGACGTCCTTGTCTACTTCGATAGGGCCAAGCCCGAACGGCAGGCGTTCGATGCCGTTGAGGCGCGGTTCGGACAATCGCGCGAAGTGGTCACGCTGGTGCTTCCACAATCCGGCGACGTCCTCGCCCCCGCGGTCCTGCGCGCCATCGCCGACTATGAGGCCCGGGTGCGGGCACGGCCGGAGGTGAGTGCCGTCCGCTCCCCGCTCACGCAGATCAACCTTGAGCCCGGCGCGGTCCGCGCCATGGACGACGCCGCCCTTGCGGAGGAGGCGAGCCGGCTGCGGGCCTTGCGCGCGCAGGACGACGGCAGGCTGCGGACTCTGTTGGCCGAAGATGCGTCCGTTGCGGCCGTTGCTGCCATCGTTCCAGACCTTTTGAGCAACGACGAAGCGCGGGCCGTTGCGCGCGACCATGCGCAGCTTAAGGAATTGGCGCGGCAAGCCCACCCTGACGTGGACTTCATGCAGACCGGGCGCATTGTGATTGATGATGCCTTCCTGCGGGAAAGCCAGGACGATGTTACCGGCTACGCCGGTGCACAGCTTGGCCTTCTGGCTGCGCTCATCTTCGCCGCGCTGGGTTCTTTCTCGCTCAGCTTGGGCGTGATGCTTTTGGTCTTTATCGCGCTCACCGGCACGGTGGGCACGCTGGGCTGGCTGGGCATTCAGGTCAACGGGATTTCAAGCGCTGCGCCGGTGGTTCTGATGGGGCTCATGGTTGCAAGCGCCATCCACGTGGCGATGGCCTGGCAGGAAGGACTGCGGCGCACGGGCGACAAAGTGAGCGCGCTCGCCATCGCGCTGGACCGGAACGCGAAGCCGGTCGTTTTGTCGGTTGCCACCACGCTCATCTCGTTCCTGCTGCTCAACCTTGCCGAGGCTCCGCCGTTCCGGGATCTCGGCAACATCGTCGCCGCGGGGCTTTTGGGCGTGCTGGTCCTCACCTTCACGCTGCTGCCGGCCCTCCTCACGGTGCTCCCGCGCAGCTACGGCCGTCACCGCAGTCACTTCGAAGCCTGGCTTGGCGAGACCGCCTCGTTCTGTGCGCGCCACAGGGGGACGGCGATGCTGGTGGGCTTTGTAGTCGCCCTGGCCTCGGCGGCGGGCGTCATGTCCATCCGCGTGGACGACACGTTCTCCCACTATTTCGACGAACGTTACGAGATCCGCCAGGCCACCGACATTTTCGAGCGGAAGCTCTCCGGCACCACCATCATCGACATTGCAGCCGACACTGGCATGCCCGGCGGCGCGCTGCTGCCGGAGGCGATCACCCGCGTCGAGGCTCTGTCGCAGTGGCTGGAAGAACGGCCGGAGGTGGCGCGGATCGACAGCGTGGTGACCCTGCGTGACGCTGTCCTTGCGGCGGGCGAAACGCCGACGGCCGACGCGATCATGGACGCAGGGATTGCAGCGACCCGTGAGGGCGTGCCGCGCGTCGTGGATGAGGAGGGCAGGCATCTGCGCATCTCCATCGTCATGCGCGGCGTCTCTTCCAGAGATACGCTTGATTTCCGTGATGCGGCGCAGGACGTGGCTGCCGATCAGTTCGGCGCGCAAAACGTGATGGTGACGGGGCTGCCGATCCTGTCAGCGGAGCTTTCGGTGGGGAGTGCCCGCGCCATGGTGGTGGGGATGCTGCTGGCGCTTTTGCTGATCTCGGTTCTGCTGATCGCAACCTTGCGCGATGCCTGGCTCGGCGTCATCAGCCTCGTGCCGAACCTCTTGCCTGTCGCCATGGCGTTCGGACTTTGGGGCGCGTTCGTCGGCGAAGTGTCGTTTGCCGCGACGGTTGTGGGCGCGCTCACCTATGGCATTGTGGTTGACGACACGGTGCATCTGCTTGCCAAGTACCAGCGGTTCCGGGCCGAACTTGGCAATGTGTTGGCAGCAGTGCGTCGGGCGTTCGCCTCCGTGGGCGTTGCCGTGGTGGTCACATCGCTCGCACTTGCCGCAAGTTTCTTGCCCTTCGCCCTCTCCGGCTTCCTGATCAACCGCCACTTCGGCGCGCTGACGGCGCTCACGCTGATCGGCGCCATGGTCGCTGATCTGTTGCTCTTGCCGGCCCTTCTTGCAGC
>JBCDFB010000161.1:0-7159 GCA_039178655.1 Pseudomonadota bacterium
CCACGCCGCCAACGCCGGCTTTACCGAGCGCCTTGCCGGACAGGCCACCGACGGTGAAGGGCGCACCACCTACGCCTGGCTTGCAGACCTCGTCGATCCGGCCCGCCACACCAGAATGCTGGATCTTGCCTGCGGCAGCGGCCGCCTTTCCAGCATCTGCCACCAGCGCTTCGGCAGCGCGGTGCGCATCGACGCTGTGGACATGAGCGCTGCGGAGTTGAGCCTTGCCCGCGCGCGCCTCCCCACCGGCGCGGTCCGCTTCCACCACGCCCTCGCACAAGATCTCGCCTTCCTTCCCGCGGCCAGCGTCGACGTGGTGTTATGCCACTGGGCCCTCACCCTGATGGACCCCATCACGCCGGTCCTGCGGGAAGTGCGACGGGTCCTCGCACCCGGCGGCGTGTTCGGCGCCATCGTCGACGGTGATCCGGACACGGCCCCGGTCTACGGCGCCGCGGACGCGCTCATCTTCCGCCACGTGCAGCGCGCGCTCCCCAACTATGGGGCCATTGATCTGGGCGACCCGCGAGTGCGCAGCCGCGACGCCCTGGAGCGGCTCACCCGCAGCATGTTCGACGGCGCCTCCATCGCCATCGAGCCCAACGTTGTACAAATCTCCGGCGAACCCCTGTCCCTCGCGGCGGAAGCAGCGGGCTTTTACTACGCCGCCTTCATGCTGGCCGACGATGCCATCGAGGCTCTCCACGTGGACCTTGCCGCGCTCCTCGCCAAAACCGGCCGCGCGCGGTTCGAAATGCCCGTCAACCGCCTCATCGTGCGGGTTTGATCCTCCCGCCCGTCACCCCGTTCCGAACCGCCCCAGAGCGATCCGCCGCCCAGACCGCCTGGCGCAACGCTTTCGCTGAAAGGGTCTACGGCGCCCTGCCGCCAGCACCGCGCGAAACCCGCGTCACGCTCTCGCGCTTTCAGGCCCACATCCCGGCGTGCAGCGCCCACCGCGTGGCATTTGCCGGCACCGGCGCCGCCCCTGCCCGGCCGGCGGCGCCCCCCGACGCAGCACTTTTCCTCCCCGCAGCCGCAACCACCCCCTCGCCGGTTATCATCGCCCTTTCCTTCCTCGGCCCGGCAGGCGCGTGCGATGGCGACTTCCCCATCGACCGCCACGCCACCGTCGACAGCGCCATGCCGGAGGCGGATGAAGGCCGGCTGACCGGCGCGATCCGCGGCGCCCACAAAAGCCGCTGGCCGCTCAGCCACATCCTGTCGCGCGGCGTCGCGGTCCTGATGGCGTGCTACGCCAGCTTCGCCCCCGACTGTGCGGCGAGGTTCCAGCGGCAGGGCACAGGCGGCGCCGTCAGCCATTGGGCCGCAGCATTCCATCGCCTTGCCGATGCCGCCGCCTCACTCCCCGGGATCGACAGCACCCGCATCGCCTTCGCCGGCCATTCCCGCCTCGGTAAGGCGGCCTTGTGGGCAGCAGCCACCGACACCCGCGCCAAGGCCGTCATTGCCAACAACGCCGGCTGCCTCGGCCCCGCCCTCTCCTCACTTACCCGCGGCGAGCGCCCCGCAGACCTTGCCGGCCGCTACCCCCACTGGGTCCACGCCGACTTCTCCCCAGAGTTGGGCAACCTTGACCAGCACCATCTTCTGGCGTCCATCGCCCCCCGCACGGTCATCCTCGGCACCGCCGATGCGGACGCCTGGGCCGACCCGTTCGCCGAGTATTGCGGCCTCCTCGCCGCCGCACCGGCCTGGCACCCGGCCGCACCCGCGCTCCCCAGCAAAGACGCCTTTGCAGCGCTCACATCCCCCACAGGGGTCGGCGCCCCGCCCCTCTTCGCCACCAAACGCCCAGGCGGCCACGGCCTCACGCCGGCGGACTGGTCCCTCTACCTCCCCGCGCTGGCGGCGGTGTTCGCGGCAACGAGGTAACGGGCGTCAGGCCCGCACGTTCATGGCAGGCTATCGGGCCGGCGATGCCGTTAGCCGCAAAGCTCCCGGCCGCGCTCAAAATGCATTAAAACGTCGTCTCGCCAGCAGCCCCCGTCATCAAGGTGCCAAACGCGCAGGGACCGAGCGCCACGATGCTGACAGCGCACGCCGGGCGCGGAAGATCAGGTGTCACCTTGGAGTGCGCAGAGAGGGGGAGCTTTCAGAGCCCTGTCGAACTCGGCCTCGCGCCACGAACTTCCAAATGTGATGTCGGCGCGAGACCTTGCGCATATTCCGCCCAATGGGGATCAATCGAGCGAAAACGAATACTCGCTATTCTTCTTCAACGGAAAGTCTGAGACTACGCCCGTCGCTCAGATAGAGCTCGACGCCATCCCATCCTTCACACATTTCCATCACGTCCGACGCAAGGACTTCGTTGCCCATGTGGATCGCCGGACCGTGCGCAACAAGTTCACGGGTGGACAGATTGAACACTTTCACTTCTGCCGGACCGCTCGGCACTGACCTTGCTAAAACAAGAACACCGCCATCAATCCCACCACAAAAGATAGCGTCTGACGGCGCAATTTCCTGCGAAGCCAGGGATCCCGATGAGATTGACACGCAGATCGAAAGGAACGCGATTACAAATATCTTTGCGTACTTCATAATGATATCAATCTCCGATAACGAGTTTATTGCCCTTTCGCGTGTAATCGAGATCTAGGAAATCGTCGCGGAACTCACCAATATACGAATTCGGTCTTGGATCGATCATCCACGGCGTTGAGACGCCAGCAGCCTTCACAACGTCTTTGGCGAAATGGATACAGCTATTTGTGAGAAGATCGTAAGGTGTGCGCTTTGGATTACTATTTTGCGCGCGCCGTGCCTGCGCGTACTTGAGCATATCCTTAAATTTACTCTCCACCTCGATGTAGGCGCCCTGCATACGCCCCCCCTGCCCGGCTTTGAGTGAGATCCTCTTAAATATTGGCTTTAAGCTATCAACATCAATTTTGCCGTCCTTGGATTTCGCATCAGGAATAGAAATCTTGCGGACAAGACCTAAGCCCGCTCGATCATACCGCCCATACTCATAATATTTCGTCAGCCCATCGGAGCCACGCGCGAAGAACACGCCAGCATGCCCAAGTTCCGGCACTTTGTTCTTCGTCTTTGGAATTGTAAAATCTAACCAATCGCCAGGGAGATCAACAGTATAATCTGGCGTGTTGACGGCGATGAGGTAATCCGGAAAGACAACTGGAACAACAACGTCCATGTTTAATCGCTCCGTGTAATATGACTGAAGTATATCTCACAGGAACGAACCCGTCCAGGCAAATCGCGCGCTGACAGTCGTCAGCCACCGATGTTCAGTTTTGCTCCTTTGTCGTCCATCATGGGATGCGGTGGGGAGCGTCCGCAGCGGCCACGGAGTCGACATTAAGGGTGAAGTGCGGCCGAAGTGCGGACGAAGCGCGCAATGGCCGGTGACAGGCCGTAGGATCAATGCATGGCGATTTTGGTAGCCTTGTCAGGCCTCCCCGGAGTGGGGAAGACGACGATCGGAAGCTGCCTTGCACCATCGCGCGTCAGCAAAAGCAAAGCGCACGCTCGTCATCTCTCCGCCGGCCGGACCCTCACATTGGCGATCCCGCAACGAGCGGGTAATTGAGGCGCGAACCGATCTGATAACGGGAGCGCTCCAAATGCCGGCGCCCAGTGACGAGCGCACGCGCGCCATGGAAAGCCGGTCGCTGGTCGTGGCCATGTGGGGCAACCTCGGCATGGCGGCCGCCGGCATATTGGCAGCCACCTTGTCCAACTCCACCGCCATCTTGGTCGATGGTCTGTTCTCGCTCGTGGGGTTCGGCTCAGCCCTGCTGGCACGCCGCATCAGCCGACGCATCCATGCCGGCCCCGACAAAGCGCGCCCCTTTGGCTACGCGGCCGACGAAGCTCTCTTCTCCACCTTCCGCTCACTGTCGCTCCTGGGTCTCATCGCGTTCGCCATCGCCAACGCCATCAAGAACATCTACGACCATCTCCACGGCACCGATCCGGAGTTGTTGAACTTCGAACCGATGATCGTCTACTTCACCGGCATCGGGGTGACTTGCGCGGTATTGTGCGCGTTCCATTACATTACTTGGCGAATCACCGCCCGCAGGAGCGCAATTCTCCGAATTGAGGCGAAGGCCGCCATGTTTGACGCGCTCATCACAGCCGCCGCCGGACTGGGGCTCGCCGCCATCTACTGGTTTCAGGACGGCCCCCTTGCGCCCCTCGCGCCCATCGGCGATTCCCTGGTGGTCCTCCTCCTTTGCGTGCTGGCGATCGGCATCAACCTCAAGGAGTTCCGCGGCGGGCTTGCTGAACTTGCAGGCGTCAGCGCGCGCCCCAAGCACCTCGCCGTTGCGCGGCGGGCGCTGCGGCCCGCAATCGCGGCAGATGGCGGCTCGCTGAAGGACATGTCCGTCACCAAACTGGGGCGCACTTTCCTCGTGACTGTCTACTACGACCCCGAACGGCCCACGACGGCGCGAGAAATGGACGGCTTGAACCTGCGCATGATCCGCGACGCGCGCCAGGCGCTGCCGGATGCGGACGTCCTCCTCATCATCACGGAACACCCAAGGCGGTGGCCCGCCTCGCTCAACCCGTTCTGACCGTCATTCGGCCTTGCTTCATGGGCGCGGTCCCCCGGCGCAGCGCAACTCTGCTGATGCAAGTGCAGCGGCCCCAACACAGGCCCCGCCGCGCGCGTGCGTGTTATCCCCGCAGCGGCACGGCGTGCCCGATCAGCAATTTCACAAACAGAAGCGGCACGAACCATTCAAGCCCCGGCGTCGGTCCGAGTGCGTAAAGCGATACGCCGAGCGCGAAGGCATAGAACGTGGTGGCGAGCGGAGCGCGCAACGCGGGCGGCGCGTAAAGGACGAGTGCGGCCGTCACGACGAGCAATCCGCCGACCGTGAGCGCGAAGGCCGCATCGAACCCCGCGCCCCGGAACGCCCACGCGACAACAATAATGTGCAGAAGGTGTAGCGAGATGAAACCGAGGTGATCGCGCGGCCGCTGGCCAGGTCGATGATACCAGCGCTTGGTCGTTTCGGTCATGTTGCAGACCGCGCCGCCGATCACGTCAGCTGCGATCAGCGCACCCAGCACAACAAGTGGCCATGCCAGTCCGAGCGCGGATAGATGAACGGCGACCACCACTGCGCCCACGAGCGTTGAGCCGAACAACAGTACGCTCTCGCCCGTGGTCATCCCAGGACCGACGAAGCGGTCCCAGGATCCAAGCAGTCCGGGTCGGGGTCGGGCGATGGTCATGGGGCCGACTCCAAAGGACGCACTCCACAAAATAAACCACTTCAGCGGCCGGCGCGCCAGCGTCCGGAAGGTTGCACCCAACGGCAAAGCATCGGCGCCACACTTTAAAGATTGCGCGAGGGTGGGGGGCGAGGCGACGGGCCTGCGGCGAGATACGCCTGCGGCACAAAGCTTGACGCGCGGCGCTCGGAAGTGCTCCCAAGCCCGAAAGGACAGCCCGCAGACGCAGTCGACCATCCTCGGCCGGCATGCCGTTCACGGCGACCATCGGGGAAGCGCTGATGCCCGGCAATCCGCACGGCTATGTCTTGCCGCTCACCGAGGTGGAGACCCTGCGCCTTCACCGGCAGGCCCACTATCTGGACCGATCCACCAACCCGCTCCTCGCCCGCTACGTCCGGCCGGGCATGAACTGCATTGAGCTTGGCTGCGGCCTGGGCGCGTCCACGCAAACCATTCGCGAACTCCTCGGCCGGGCGGGAAGTTTGACCGCCGTGGACCAGGGTGCCGCGTTCCTCAATTACACCAGGGGCCGCCTCGACAAGACCGGCAATCCCGGGGTCGAGTTCGTCAACAGCTTGGCAGAAGATTTTGAGTTTCCGCCCGAAAGCGATCTCATCTTCGGCCGCGCGGTCCTCCACCACACCCGCGCCCCGCAAGACGTGTTTCGCCGGGCCGCTTCATCGTTGTCGCGCGGCGGCTTCGTCGTCTTTCAGGAGCCTGTGGTCTCCGCCATCCACCGCAACAGGCTGCCGGAACCCGTCACGCAGCTTTGGCACTGGTACGCTGCGCTCGGTGAGTTCGGCGGCTTCCATTTCGATGTCGGCGATGATCTGGCAGGCTACGCCCACGATGCCGGGCTTGAAATTGTCGAGATGTCGGGGTTCGAGCCCATGCTGGTGAGCGAGGATGATTTGTCCGTCTACCCGAGCCTGTTGCAGGTGTTCGGCGACCAGATGGTCTCAGCAGGGCTCGCCGAGGCCGCGGACATCGAGGCCGCGCAGCGCGGTCTTGAGGTGGAGGCAAAGCGCGGGATGCCCCTCCCCTACGTGCCGTTCACCCATTGCGTCGCAATGCGCCCGCTCCACGCCGCCTGATTGGGCTGCCGGGCCGTCCTGCGCCCGCGTGTCGGTCGGCTTCGCTGACCTCATCCTTGCCACATGGGCCTACAGGAAGCCGAGCGGCCGCCTAACGCACATCACGCTCAGCTTGATCCCCATCGGGCGGAACATGCACTAAAAAATGAAGTCGATGCCGCCGTTTACGGTGACTGCGATCTTCTCCACGTCGGCAACCTCGATCCCCAGGTGCGTGAGGTCGATGTCGCCGCCATCCCAGCCTTCCAGCGCTTCAACGGTTTCATTGTAGAGCCCGTCGCGCGCGTCGAACGCGATGAGAAGGGTGTCGTCCCCGTTCCCGCCGTGCGCCTCGTTGTTGCCGCCGGCCGTCGCTGTGTCGAAGATGAAGACGTCATCGCCCTCGCCGCCCAAGCCCGCGTTGCCCGCCGAGCCGAAGACCATCGTGTCGTCGCCGTCGCCAAGCAGAACCGCGCCGCCGGAGCCGAGCGTGACCATGTCGTCGCCGCCCCCGGCAAAAACGTAGGACACGTCGCCGTGCAGGGTGAGTTCGTCGTCTCCGGCGCCGAGGTCGACAACGTGAGCATCGCCAAAAACTTCCACATGATCATCGCCTTTTCCGGCATCGATCCGCGTGACGTCCCCCTCGACGGTGACGGTGTCATCGCCCTTCCCAAGGTCGATCTGCCCAGCGCCGCCTTGCAAATAAACGGTGTCGTCGCCGGCGCCCATGTCGATCCGGGACAGGAAACCGCTGGAGCCCAGATAGTCGTCGCCGTGGCCCAAGGTGACGCTGTTGGCGCCGTTCTCGCCGATGACCACGAAGTCGGCGTCCTCGCCCC
>JBCDFB010000162.1:0-7140 GCA_039178655.1 Pseudomonadota bacterium
GGCCGGCGCCTGGCGCGATAAGCTGTACGTTCTAGGCCGCAGACGCCGAACTGTCCTCGACCATCGCCGTTGTCAGCGAGCTCGCATCGTCCTCACCTGAGCTTTCGGCATTTGTCGCTGCATCGTTATGCGCCTGCGGTCCCGGCGAATTCGACGAAGACGGTGTCGCCACGCTGGATTTATCAGGCATTGTCTCGGCCAACGCTACCGCCCCAGGTACGACGCCGCCAACGCAGCCCCAAACAAATTCGCTGCCATCATTTCGCCTAATTCTTACAACGCCTACACTAACAACGGGGAGCTACAACAAACATGCCATTTGCTGCAAGGTTTACGCTCTTTAGGAGATATATCCTACGTACTCGCGATAAACAGTGACGGCCAGCACAACTTCGCGGATTGCTCGCTGGAAATCCGCGTGCCGTATCACCCCCATCGCGTTTCACACTGCGCCGCGACGTTAAGTTGCTGCACAGTTGTTTTCTACCCTTTCCTTTGAGATCCGGCGCACATTCTCGAAAAATCTGCAGATATTGCTATAGAAGCATAGCGGTTATAGATTTAATCAAACGAATTCTGCGCTTCTGACAAGTCACGACAGAATTTTATCGCGTTGACTTGCTACACAATTTGTCAGGCAAATCTGCTGCAGACGCCGTCAGCGTGCCCAGCTGCGAAGGATTGATTCGAAAAGTCATGCAGAAATGTGGGCGACCACAGTCGGCGGTCAGCAAAAAGGTGCCAGTAAGCGAGGGGCAGAGCGCTTGTGCAGCAACCCGTCACCATTGCAGGATCGCGTGCGTGCTCGTTTCATGTTTTCTGAGTTTTGGTCTGTCGCTCATTGAGCGGACGCATCCGCCGGCTGGCTAGATTGTGACCTCCTCGCGCTTTGATTGTTGTGAACCGGGCCGGCCGGTCACTGGCCTCCCGGTCAGTCCCAACGTATTCTTGGATTCAGAACTAGCGAGGGGGCAGTGACCAGACGAAAGGGTGCCTATCCTCGTGGCGCTCACCCTTATGACGCGCGATTGCGCTGCGGATTTCGCTTTTCATCCTCGCGCTGGCAGCGCTTCAGCGCTACCGTGGGAGCTCAGTCACCGAGATGCCCACTGTCCTGATTGCACTTACACGTATACCGGTTTTGGCCATCGCTGAAGGCCCGATGGGGGGCGTTCGAGCAGCGCATCCGCAGCAGTACGGCAGGGCGTGTAGGTGACTAACGCCGACGTTCAAATGGGCGAGGATGGGGGCGCCCCGCGCGGCGGCCCTTTCAACCCGGTCCTTTGGCTGGTTGAAACCCTCTGGCAGTATAAGTGGCTGATCGCCTCCATCGTGCTTGTCGGCCTTGTTCTGTCCACAGCGCTGGCGTTGCGGCTGCCGGACATTTACCGCGCAACCGGCCTTCTCGAGATCGACCCCAACAGGGCCTCAGTGCTCCCTGAGGAGCGGGACAACCGCTTCATCCCGCCTGAAACCATCACCGAGACGGAAGTCCAGGTCATCCGCTCAGCAAGGGTGCTGCAGGAGGTGGTCGAAACGCTGAACCTGGAGTTCAGCGCGGCAAACCCCGCACTGCGCGAAGTGTCGACCCGCGGCACGACCGACCGCCGCCAGGCGCAGACCGCCATAGTGGGTGAGCTTGCAGACACCCTCGATGTCAGCCCAACCGGGCGCTCGTTCGTGGTTGAGGTCGCTTTTGAAAGCCAAGACCCGGCTTTCGCGGCAAATGTCGTCAACACGGTGATGGCCGAGTACCTGGGGGTTGAAGTCTCCGCCGCGCGGGACTTATCGCGGGAGGCAGTTGAGCTTCTGTCGCGCCGCATTACGGAGCTGCGCACCACGCTGGACGAGCGCGAGCGCGCCGTGGAGGACTTCCGCACCCAGAGCAGGATCGCGGAAGGGGCAGGCACCAACATCTTGTCCGAGCAGCTTGCCCGTTTGAACGAGGAATTGATTCGCGCGCAGGCAGGTCTAGCCCAGGCAGCAGCGTCCGCCAGCTCATCAGAGCGGGCGACCGACATTGCGTCATTGCCCGAAGTGATCAATTCCGAACTCATCAGAAGCTTGCGCGAGCAGGAGGCAGTCCAGGCCCGGACCGTCGACGAGCTTCAGACCCTTTACCGGTCCACCCATCCGCGCCTCATCCAGGCGCGTAGCGCACTTGCTGCAGTGCGTGGCGCGATTGAAACCGAATCGGAAAAGATCGCGGCAAGCCTTTCCACGTCCGAAGAGGTTCAGGAGCAACGCGTCCTCGCCCTACAAGTGGAGGTGGACGCGTTGCGCGACAATCTCAACCGGCAACGCAACTCAGAGATTGAGTTGCGGCGGCTGGAGCGGGAGGTGGACGCGGCACGGCGCGTTTACGAGGCATTCTTGAACCGCCTCAACGAGGTGCAGGGGACGGAAGGCTTTGAGCGGGCGGAGGGGCAGGTGATCGCCGCGGCGGTCACCCCCGTCACGCCGTCGGGGCCCAACCGGCCGCTGGTGGTGGCCGGTGGCGGCATCGTCTCAAGCGCGCTCGCCTTCATGCTGGTGGTTGGACTGGCGCTGATGGACACGCGTTTGCGCACCGCCGCGGACGTTGCAAGGGCGAGCGGATTAACGCCCCTTGCCACCGTGCCACCCATGCCGTTCGGCCGAAAAGGGCTGTTGGCGCGGCTCTCCGGCAGATCGCGCAATGCAGCCTTTGCCGAGGCGATCACCCAGCTTCGTGCCGCACTCTTGATCGGCCCAGGGGCGAGTGAGGAACTGGTGGTCGCATTTACCGCCCCGAGCGATGGGGGAGAGGCCGGCGACCAGGTGAGTATTGCGACCGCATTGGCGCAGGCGGCAGCCGTCGCCGGGGACGAGGTGGTTCTCCTGGATGCAGCGTTCAACGCACCCGGGGTTCACGCACTCCTTGGTGCACCCAACGAGATGGGCCTTTCCGACATTCTGGCCGAGGGTGGCGAATTGGCAGCGATTATCCAGCGGGACGACGCATCGGGGCTCCTGTTCGTCTCCGCCGGAACCAATCCTGACCCGGCCCTTTACCGAACGCCCGCAATGGCTGCGCTGATTGACGATTTCGCGCAGATGTTCCGCACGGTAATTGTTGCGCTGCCTCCGGTTCAATCGACGCCGGAAGCACAGGATCTGGTGTCCTTGTGCGACGTTACGGCTGTGGTGGTCCGCGCCGGCGTCACGTCGCGGGAGCAGCTGGCCGAGCTTGTCGCATTGCTGCGTTACAGCGGGTACGATGGCAAGCTCGCGAGCGTTCTCCTGCGCGGCTGACAGATGGCGAAACCCCAATCGGCGCAGCGGGCTGGGCCAAAACCTATGCAGGCATCTGAAAGCCGATTGGCCACTCTTTTCGGCCTTGCAGGCCTATCGGCGCGGCTCCTGCGCCACACGTTGGGGATGCGCTTTCAGCCCCTCAGCCTTGGCGAGCGGCTCGCCATGCTGCCCGAGCGTGCGCCGGTGGCGGCACCCCATAAGCTTTCGTTCAACGACAGCCACATCCCGCTCGTCGAAGCTCAGACCCTGAGCGACGGGGCCGTCGGACTTGGCATTGTCCACGGCCATCTTCGCCTGGCGCAAATCGAGGTCATGCGTCACGCAGCGCAGGGCCGGATCAGCGAAGTGGCGGGCAAAGCCGCTGTTGGCCTCGACATGCTGTTGCGGCTCATCGACTTTCCGCGGGCGGGAGACGCTTCGCTTGACATGATGCCACAGCAGACGCGCGCCTGGGTGGAGGGTTTCGCACAGGGCCTCAGCGTGGCGTCGGCCATGCATCCGGCTCCGCCCGAGTTCGCAGCCCTCGGCATCCGCCCGGCGCCGTTCTCCGCGCAGGATATTTTCGCCATCTCGCGGCTGTGCTCTGCAGATTACTCTTGGCGTGTGTGGCGAACCCTTAACCGTCTGCGCCAAGAGGACGACTGGGCGCAGATGTGGGCCGATCTCATCGGCGTCCCTTCCACGGGAGCGCAGGACCTCGGCGCACAGACCGCGACGGCGTTCACCCGCATGGGCAGCAACGCGTTTGCGCTGTCGGGCACGCGCACGGCGAGCGGAAAACCCATGCTCTCCTGCGATCCGCACCTTGTCATTGCAGCGCCAAACCCGTGGATCATCCTCGGCCTCAAGCTGCCGGATTTAATGGTCTGGGGGCTCACCATCCCTGGCCTTCCCATCTTCGGCGCCGGGCGAAACGACTTCGGCGCCTGGGGCGGCACGAACCTTCATGCAACGTCGAGCGCGCTGGTGGATGTTTCCGGCGAGGAACTGCGCGAAGAGCAGGTCAGCATCAACCCGCGCAGGTCGCGCCCCATCAAGGTAACACTGCGACAAAGTTCAATGGGGCCAGTCCTTTCAGACACAAAGCCCTTCGCAATGCCTGCTGAGACGGTGGCCCTCAAATGGGTCGGCCACCGTCCGAGCGATGAGTTTACGCCGTATCTCAACATGATGCGGGCCAAGTCGTGGGGTGACTTTCACGACGCTGTGGATGGCGCCGCCCTACCCGGCCTTACGATGATTTGGGCGGGCGTAGACGGCACCATCGGCAAAATGATCGCTGGCCACTTCCCACAGCGGCCGCTCAAGGCGCCGGACGACATTGTGATCGCGCGCGGCACCGCGAAGGCGCAGTGGGAGACACTGCTCACGGGCCGCGATCTGCCCATGGAGAAGGACCCGGCAGACGGTCTCGTGGTCTCCGCGAACGACGCACCGCACGATCCGCCTATCACCATCAGCCACTTCTTCTCCGACCCCATAAGATCGGATCGCATCCGACAGATTTTTGACGGGAAGGCTGGCATCACCGCGGCGGACGTTTGCGCCACCCATGGCGATCAGTATTTGGCGCCCGCAGCAGCGCTGGCGGCGCGCTGGGCACAGCTTGGCGTGGCGGTGAGGCCCTCATCCCCAGTCGCCGCCGCGCTTCGGAGCTGGGATGGCGCGTTCGATTCAACGTCCAAAGGGGCCCTCGCCTTTGTGCTGACGGCGACGACACTTATCAAGAAGCTCGCCGCTTCCGTGCCTAGACCGGTGGCAAACCCTCCTTGGCGGCTGCTTGCGCGGCTCATCACAGTGTCAGACCGTGCGGATGATAGGGTTTTGGGGGAGGCGATTGCCGCTGCGCTGGACGCAGCCGAGCGACCCTTCGCGCGGCACCGGACGTGGGGTGGCGCGCATCGGCTCCGGCTCAGCCATCCGCTCAGGCGTCTGCCATGGCTTCGGCGGCGCCTGCCGGTTATTGACCTGCCAACCGGTGGCTCGTCCGAGACCCTGTGCAAATCGCTCCATCCGTTCACCCACGCCCGCCACGCAACCAATTTTGGCGCCAACGCGCGCTTTTTTGCCGACCTGGCGCACCCAGATGAGACCTATGCGGTGCTTTTGGGAGGGCAGGACGGTTGGCCGGGTTCGCACACCATGTTCGACATGATCATCCCTTGGCGGCGGGGGACGATGATCCGCCTGCCATCCACCGACGCAGCACGGTCCGAGGCGTTTCATCATACGCGGACCGTTCTGCCGGGAGATGATTGACGCAACACCGCTCTTGCGCGGGTACACGCGGCTGCGCATGCGCCGTCTTGCGCGCAAGTCTGCGGTTGCCCACCAAAAGGACACCCTCCTGGCACTGGTGCGGCAGGCGCAGGACACCGCCTTCGGCAAGGATCACGGCTTCTCCACCATCACGACCGTCGATGACTTTCAAAGCCGCGTTCCCCTGCGTGACTTTGAGGATTTCAAGCGCGAGTACTTCGATCCGCGCTTTCCCGTGCTCGACGATGTGACCTGGCCGGGGCGTATCCCCTTTTTTGCCGTCTCCTCAGGCACCGCATCGGGCCGGACGAAACACATTCCCGTGTCGCGGCAGATGGTGCGATCGAACGTCCGCGCGGGGACGGACCTCCTGGGCCTTCATGCCCTATCACACCCCAAGAGTGCCGTGCTTTCCGGCAAGAGCTTCATGCTGGGCGGTTCGGTGGCGATGGAGAAATTGCCTGGCGGCGTGCGAAGCGGTGATCTTTCAGGAATTGCCCGGCTCAACAATCCCCGCTGGTCGGGCCCCTTCGTGTTCCCTTCGCTCAACGACGCCTTGGAAGCTGACTGGGAGCGCAAGATGGATCGCCTAGCGCGCCTTTCGCTCAAAGAACCCATTCGGGTTCTCGCGGGAACACCGAGTTGGCTGCTTCTGTTTTTTGAGCGTTTGCAGGCGATCACCGGCGGCGAGGGCAATATCAAATCCGCATATCCCGGGCTTGAGCTCGTTGTTTACGGCGGCATGAGCTTTGCCCCCTACCGCGACACGTTCCGAAGCTGGTTTCCCGGCGACGACGTGGCTTGGCGCGAGGTCTATTCGGCGAGCGAAGGGTTTGTTGCCATTGATGACGGCGCGGGCGGACCAAATGGTGCCATGCGCCTCAACTTGGACGTCGGGCTGTTTTACGAATTCGTCCCGCTCAGCGAACTAGAAAGCCCATCACCGAAGCGCTACTGGCTCGGCAACGCACCGGCGGGAGAATACGCGCTGGTGCTGAGCAGTTGCGCCGGCCTCTGGTCGTACAGGATTGGCGATGTTGTGGAGTTTGTTCCGGGCGACGTGCCGCGTGTGCGCGTTTGCGGGCGCACGGCGTATACGCTGAACGCGTTCGGTGAGCATCTGTCCGGCGCGGAGATTGAACGGGCGTTGATCAGCGCCGGGCACTCCATCGGAAAACCGCTCGCCGAGTTTTCTGTCACGCCCGTTTTCCCCACCAACGACACCGCCACCGGCCAGCACCTTTTCGTGGTTGAGTTGAGCGCTCTGCCTGGTCCGTCGCAGCAACAAGAATTTGCGGCAGCGCTCGACAGGGCTCTCGCCGACCACAACGAGGATTACGAGGTCCACCGCAGGGGCAACGTGCAGTTGCTTCCGCCCGAGGTGGTGTTTGTGCCGCCTGGCGCCTTCGCCGGATGGATGCGCAGCCGCGGCAAACTGGGCGGCCAAAACAAAGTGCCACGGGTGGTGAACGAAGGTCCCGTCCGCGACAGCCTTTTGGCCTTTGCCCGCGCACAGAGCTCTGAGCGCGTCTAAGCTGTTAACGCTACGGATTTGACCGGCGAGGCGCTCCTTGCGTTAGAGTTCGGCCATGGCGCGACCTCAAC
>JBCDFB010000163.1:0-7131 GCA_039178655.1 Pseudomonadota bacterium
CCGACAGACCCGGCCAAGGCCGCGTTCACAGAAGCATATGAGGCAAAGTACGGCCGTAAGCCTGACCAGTGGAGCGCCTTTGCCTACGATGCCGTCGCCATCACCGCGGCAGGGGTGAAGGCCGTGCTGGAGGCCGGTGATGAGCTGACGCGCGAGAACTTGCGCAACGCCATCGACGACCTGCCCCCGTTCGACGGGGCGAGCGGTGTGACCGACTTTGTGAACGGCACGCCGCGCAAGGCGATGACGCTGCTGAAGATCGAAGACGGCGAATACACGCTGCTCGACGCCGACAGCTGATCGGCACGCGGGCGGCGGCTGTCCGCGCGCCGCCCGCACATGTAACGCACGGCCCAGATGCTCGTCCTTTTCCTCAGCCAGATCCTGAACGGTCTGGTGCTCGGCTCGGTCTACGCGCTGATTGCGCTGGGCTTTTCGCTGGTCTTCGGCGTCGCCAACATCGTGAACTTTGCCCAGGGCGCTTTCGTGATGCTGGGCGCGTTTTTCGCTCTCACATTGGTGGGGGCAAGCTTGCCCCTTTGGCTTGCCTGCATCATTGCCATCGCGGGCGCCGCGGCCGTTGGGCTCCTTCTGGAGTTGGTGGCGCTAAGGCCGCTCAGAAACGCTCCCTACATCGCGCCGCTCCTGTCAACGCTTGCCATCGCGTTTGTCATCGACGCGGGCGCGGAGATCATTTGGGGGAACGAGTTTCAGCCGTTCCCCAGCCCTCTCCAGCAGTATGTGTTTTTCGTCGGCGGTGCGTTCATCACCGGCGTCGACATTCTGACGTTCACGCTTGCTGTGGCCATTGCCGCGGGGCTTTGGCTCTTCCTCAACAAGACTTGGCCGGGACAGGCGTTGAGGGCCGCCGCGCAGGACCCTGAAGCTGCCGCGCAAATCGGCGTTGACGTGGCGGCGATGCGGCGGATGGCCTTCGCCCTTGCCGGCGCGTTGGGGGGCATCGCGGGGCTGCTGGTTGCCATGTACTACCAGAGCGTTTTCCCGCAGATGGGCATCCCGTTCGGCCTGAAGGGATTTGCCGCTGCGCTCCTTGGGGGGCTCGCAAGCCTTCCGGGCGCCGTGGTGGGCGGACTGCTGCTGGGCGTTTTTGAGAGCCTTGCAAGCGGATACCTGGGAGAAGGCTACCGCGACCTTGCCGCCTTCACCGTGCTTTTGCTGGTGATCGTCTTCCGGCCCAACGGCATCTTAGGGAGCGGCAGGCTTGACGCCATGGGCGGCGCCACTGGCGCGTCCGGCGGTATTCCCACCACGTCGATCATTGCTTCCCTCGCCGGGGCCACAGCGCGAGTGCGCACCCGCACTTTCGAGATCCCCACCTATGCACTGGTCGCCATCATTGTGGCATTCATGTTCCTGCCGATGATGGGTGTGTCTGGCTACATCCTGCAGGTGGGGGCATCGTGCGCGATCTTTGCCATGCTTGCCGTGAGCCTCACCATTTTGTCGGGCTCGGCTGGGGTCATCTCCATCGGCCATGCGGCGCTCTACGGTGTCGGAGCCTATGCCGCCGCGCTGGTCGCCACGCGATTTGATGTGCCGATGGAGGTGATGGTGCTTTCCGGCGCCACCGCGGGCGCTTTGATTGGCGCCATCGTCGCGGTGCCGACGCTCAAGCTCACAGGGCACGCCGTTGCTCTGGCAACGCTCGCCATCGGCCAGGTGGGCTATCTCACGTTCCTCAATTGGATCGACGTGACGCGCGGACCCATGGGCATCCCCGGCATCCCGCGGCCTGACATTGCGATCCTGGGCGGCCTCTCCACCAACAGCGTGGGCGCGCAATACGTTCAGGCGCTGGTGCTTCTCACGATCGTGGTCATCATCGCAGCCACCTTCGTGAACTCGCCCGTGGGCCGCACCTGGCGCGCGATCCGCGAGGACCGGGTGGCCGCCCACGGTGCCGGCGTGCCGGTATCCGGCTACTTGTCAGCGGCCTTCATCATATCGGGCATGTGCGCGGGCATCGCGGGCGCTCAATTTGCCATGCTGCAGACCTTCGTGAGCCCTGACAGCTTCATCCTGGACACCAACATCATCCTCATCGCGATGGTGGTGCTGGGGGGCCTCGGCAACATCACCGGCGCGGTGGTGGGGGGCGTCCTTCTGGCGCTGCTGCCTGAGGCGCTGCGCGATTTCGACCATTTCCGCATGATGGTCTATGGCCTCATCCTTCTGGTTTTGCTGCGCTTCCGGCCCCAAGGCCTTTTGGGCGTGCGATGACCGCAGCCCTTGCCATCTCGCACCTGGAGCGGCGCTTCGGCGGGCTGAAAGCCATTGACGACGTATCCTTGACTGTGAACGCCGGCGAGGTGGTCGCCGTGGTTGGGCCCAACGGGGCGGGCAAATCCACCCTCATCCAGCTGGTGACGGGCTTCATCAGGCCCAACGCCGGGACAGTGCACTTCAAAGGGCGCGACATCACGCGCGCGGCGCCGGAGAGCATTGCCGCGCTCGGCGTGTCGCGCACCTTCCAGACGAGCCGCATCTTCCCATCCCTCTCCATCCTGGAAAGTGTGATGATGGGAACGCAGGCCGATCTTATCGGCACCCGCGGCCGTGCCCACACCTTCGGCGCGGTGCTGAAGGAATTGACGAGCGTTGCCCTTCGCCTTCCGAGCTACCGCCGGACGCGGCGTGAGCTGGAGGACAAGGCCGAAACGGTCCTGAACCTGTTCGGCGACCGGCTGTGGCCGAACCGGAACAATCCGGCCTTCAGCCTCTCCTACGCCAACCGTCGCCGCCTTGAGATTGCGCGCGCGCTTATTTCCGACCCTGCGCTCCTCCTGCTGGACGAGCCGGCCGCAGGCATGAACCCCACGGAAACCGCTGAACTCACCGACCTTATCGCAGACCTTCACGCTCGCCGGCCGGAACTTGCCATTGTTCTGGTTGAGCACAAGCTTGACGTGGTTCGCCGGCTTGCCAGCCGCGTGATGGTGCTCAACCAAGGTAAGACGATTGTGGAAGAAACGCCGGAGGAGGCGCTCAGCGACCCCCGCGTGATCGAAGCTTATCTTGGAACGCGCGCCAGCCCGGAAACGGCGCGGGATATGGCCCCCGAGCCGCTCCGTACGGCAGCCGCCGATGGTTGAGACCAAGGCGCCCCTCCTGTCTATTGAGGGCGTGGACGTCTTTTACGGCCCCATCCAGGCGCTGTTCGGAGTGAGCGTGCGGGTGGATGAAGGGGAGACGGTGGTTGTCTTGGGGGGCAATGCGTCGGGCAAGTCCACCACAGTGAAGACGGCGCTCGGCCTGGTAAAGCCGCGCGAAGGCACTGTGAGCTTTGAGGGTTCGCGCATTGACGGCACGCCAACCCATGGCGTCATCGGGCTTGGTTTCGGTTCTATTCCGGAGGGCGGGGGCGTCTTTGTGGAGATGAGGGTTGAGGACCATGGGCGCCTCGGCGCCTATCCGCGCCGGAAGGATGGGCGTGAAACGCTGAGTGAGGACCTTGATGCGGTGTGGGAGATGTTCCCGCGCCTTGCCGAGCGGAGGCGGCAGACGGCAGGAACCCTTTCAGGCGGCGAGCAGCAGATGCTGGCGATGGCCCGCGCCTTCATGCGCCGGCCGCGCCTTTTGTGTATCGACGAGCCGTCCATGGGTCTGTCGCCGCTGATGGTCGAGCGGGTTTATGATACGCTGAAGGTATGGCAGACCGCCGGCCTCACGATGCTCATTGTGGAGCAGAACGCCATGATGGCGCTCGGTCTTGCCCACCGTGGGTATGTGCTGCGGCAGGGCCATGTCATAACCAGCGGTACGGCGGACGCTCTTCTGAACGACGACGCTGTGCGGCTCGCCTATCTCGGCGGCTGACACTTCGGCCGTTTGTCCGCGGGCGGGCGGTTCTTTGAGCCTTTCTGAGCTGCGTCCCGCTGTGGGCGAGCCGATGCCGTTTAAGGGCCGCGATGGCACGGCCTTGTCTGCGCGGATTGCTGGGGCAGCGGATGCGCCGCCCATTGTGCTCATCCACGGCATGTCCTTGTCCTCGCTCGTATTTGCAAATCAGCTCTGCGGTTCGTTGGCGGAGGCGTTCCGTCTCATTGCCCCCGACCTTCGCGGGCATGGGATGTCGGAGGTCGGACCGTCCCTTGACGCATTTGCTGATCCTGCAGTTTGGGCGGGCGATCTTTCTGCGGCCATCGACGCTTTCGCTTCTGCGCCACCACTGCTGGTGGGCTGGTCTTTCGGCGGGCGCGTCGCGTGCGCCTACCTTGAGGGGGGAGGGACGGCGGCGGGAGTTGTGTTCGTGGATGCCATCACCATGGACCTGTTGCCGGATGGGGACCGGCCTCACGGCCCCGCGGCAAGCGTGCTGAAGGATATGGCGCACCCAGACGATGCCATTGCAGGACCGGCAACGGTGGCGTTCGTGGATCAAATGACCGCGACGCCGTTATCCACCGGGATGCGCGACATGCTCTTGGTCAGCGCCGCTGCGGTCACCCGCCCCGTACGCAAGGCACTGCGTGGCCTCAAAAGCGATCATTCAGAACTCCTAAAGACTCTCGATTTCCCCGTCCTTGCAATGCACGGGGAAGACGATCCGCTGATTGTGCCAGCGGCCTCCGAGGCGACGGCGGCGGCAGCGCTGAGCAGCACGGTCGAGATCCTGCCAGGCGTCGGCCACGCCCCCTTCCTTGAGGATCCTGCAGGTTTTGACGCTCGCATTTTCTCGCTGGCCCACGAGCTGTGGCCGTCCATCGTTCAAAGTCCGTCGGGGTAGTCTGCCTTCAGCGATGCGAGGACCGCATCGGCGAACGCGCGCACCCGAGCGCTCGGCCGACGCGTGGGTGGGTAGACAAGGTAAAGGCTGCTGTCGGACCAGGCATGGTCGGTGAGGACGGCTGCTAAGCTCCCCTCCGCCAGCGCCTTTGCCACGATGAACCGCGGGCCGATGACGAAACCCAACTCCTGGGCGGCGGCCATGGCCATAAAGTCACCGTTGTTGGCCACGAAACGCGCAGGCGGGGAGAGCGTGCCGCGCGCGCCCTGCGGCCCCCAATAGCGGATCGGCGCCATTTTGCCGGTGCGCGAATAGTAGAGGCAGGGCAAATCCTCCAGGTCGTGGGGCGTTTTCGGCGTTCCGTGCCGCTCCCAGAACGCCGGCGCAGCAGCGACGACCATGCGTACCGGCGCGACCTTGCGGGCCACCAGGCTTGAGTCGGCGAGCTGGCCGATGCGCAGCGCAACGTCGAACCCTTCCTGCACCAAGTCCACGTTCCGGTCCGCAAGGTCGATGTCGATGAGGACCTTGGGGTTTGCGCTTGCAAACTCGGCCACCAGCGGCTGCAAGACAATGAGGCCGAAGGAAAGGGGCGCGGCAACGCGCAAGCGGCCCGAAAGCTCCCCATGGACGGAGCGTACTGCCGCCTCGGCGTCCTCGATATCGTCCAGGATCGCCTCTGCGCGCTGGAGCAACCCGTCGCCCTGGCCGGTGAGGCTCATCCGCCGCGTGGTGCGCGAAATGAGCGGTGTGCCGAGCCGTTCTTCCAGATCCGCCAGGCGCCGGCTGACAACCGACTTTGCAACGCCAAGCCTCTCCGCCGCTTTGGAGATCGATCCGGCCCGCGCCACGGCGACGAACGTTTCCAATTCCATGAGCCTGCGCATTGTTCTGCCCTGCCGAACAATCTGTCCTGATCGTCCTGTCTAATGCACCGGGCCCAAAGGCGCATCTCTGGGCGCAGAGGGAAACGCTTCCCAAACAACGAGCAATCCCGCTCGACAGATCTTGGAGCGACCGAAAATGTCCATCACCTTCGATGATACGAACCGCGCCGGCTCATCCTCGTTCGTGGAGCAGGCTTCTCGCGCCGCCATGGTGCCCGCGCGTATCATGCTGTCGTCCATCTTCCTTATTTCCGGTGCGCAAAAGCTCACCGCCTATGAGGCGACCGCCGGCTACATGAACGCATTCGGCGTGCCGGGCGCGCTGCTTCCCGCGGTAATCGTGTTCGAGATTGCAGCCGCGTTGGCGCTGATCGTGGGCTACAAAGCGCGCGTGGCGGCCTTCCTGCTGGCGGGCTTTAGCATTCTCGCCGGAGCAATCTTCCACTTCGATCCGGCCGATCAGATCCAAACGATCATGCTGCTCAAGAATGTCGCCATCGCCGGCGGGCTCCTCGCCATCGTGGCGGCCGGCCCCGGAGCCCTCAGCCTCGACCGTCGGGGCTGAGGGAGAGTACCGATGGGCACAGGGCCAATGAAAATTCTGACCATTCATTCGAGCGGGCGCCATACCGGCTCCACCACACGAAAACTCGCGGCGGCCTTCGTGGCCGCCGTCACTCAGCGGTCAACGGGCGTCCAAGAAACGGTCCGCGATCTCACCGACGGGATACCGTTTGTGGACGAAGCGTGGATGGCTGCCAACTTCACCGCACCTGAGGAGCGCGATGCAGCAAAGAACGCTGCTCTTTCCTTCTCAGATGCGCTGGTTGAGGAGTTGGAGGCGGCGGATGTCATCGTCATCGGTGTGCCGATCTACAACTTTGCCGTTCCTGCGCTGCTGAAGGCTTGGGTCGATCAGGTTGCCCGCGCAAAGCGCACCTTCATGTACACGCCAGAGGGACCGAGGGGCTTGCTTAAGGGGAAGACCGCTGTTCTGGTGGTTGCCTCAGGTGGCACCGAACTGGACTCAGCCATCGACTTCGCCACGCCCTACATGCGCCATGCGCTCGCCTTCCTGGGCATTGACGATGTTCATGTCATCGCGGCGGACCGCCAAATGGCGGACGCGGAGGCAGCAGCGGCGCGCGCCAACACTGCCTTAACGAGGGTGGCGGAGGCGCTTGCCGACCAACATGCGTCAGGAAGTGGCTCCGGCGTGAGGAGAGCCCAATTGAACGAGGCAGTGGCGTGAGAACGTTGGCAGTTCATATACGGGGCAGTTGGCGTTTTGCGCTGGTCGCTCTTGCAGCCGCGCTGCTCATGCCTGCGCCGGCGGCTGTTGCATCGGCTGGCGGCGACCTCCTCGATGCGCTGAAGCGGGGTGGCCACGTCATCTACTTTCGCCACGCGGCGACCACTTGGTCGGGCGTAGACCGGATCGAATGGCCCCGCGAGCGTCAGCGGCTGTTGTCGGAGCGGGGCATCGCACAGTCCCGC